>JAUQYZ010000220.1 GCA_030587475.1 Candidatus Sigynarchaeum calidifontis | reverse complement strand
CGTGAATTTCTTCCTCTAGCCCATTGCGCTAACATCATCAGATTTGAAACCATACACGGCTCGAATTTATCGTAGTGTAAAATAAATTCATTACTATACGGGCATACAATGGTGTATCTGGGGCGGGGGCGAATATTTATGATGGCAAAGAATTATCAACCTTGTAGTTGAGACACGTAGGGATACGCCTTGTTGATTCGGTAAAAGCCTTTGTTGGGAAAGCATATAAGGGATATCTTTGAAAGTCCAGTAACTCCGTCGAAATCTTAACCCCGTAATTTTTTAGAATATAACTTACGGCTTTTTTCTCATCATCATCAATTAGAACGACTTGAACGTTCGCTTTTGTCACCAACCAATCGATCACGTCATTTATGTCTTTATTGCTGATGGGTACAAGTAATGGTGGGGGTGGCATAATGGGATCATTCGTTGGGTTCACCATCCGTTTCTCCCTGAACTCCAAGATCCATTTGGCCAGCGCGTCGTTCATGATATACGAATTTTGAAGCCCGCCGCGTCTGATCCATCCGATATTTATGAATATGTGGAGCGTGCATTGGAGATCTCGCTTCGAGATATCATTCGTTTTGCAAGCCTTGTATCGTGAGAAATATCTCGTGCTTGTCGAAACCGTGAATCCCGATCCGTAGTTATTAAGCAACTGCTCTGGTATGTCTCCGAACAAATTAATCGGCGCGGTCGTGGATGTCGTAGTGTCTAAAATGAAATCTCTGAACATCTGCTGGTAAGCCGATTGGTCATTAGAACTTCCGTTTCTGGATTTGGACACCAGCATCGTGAGGGAAAGCTCGGTAAAACCGCCTTTCTTGAGACAAAGCAGCAATAACACCTCCAGCAGCACGTTCAATGAAACACCTGTGCATTCTAATAAACGCTTTTTACAAGGCAAGCCATCACCAGCTTTCTTGTCCCCTTCTGAAAAAGAATCTGATGGTGACCTTTTTCTTTTCGTACTTTCCTCGTTTCTTGTCTTTAGATTCAAGGGTGTCCTGAATTCGTCGGCCAGAACGGTCTTAACCTTGTGGAACTCGGCGAGCGTTGGGAAGGAGATTTCGTTGATTCTATCGAGAAAGCAGGCCATCATTTACCCCTGATCGTACTTCATTTGCCTTCTTCTAAGTATATATTTGGGGGGATTTATAGTTTGAAGAGACGCCGCGTGTGCCGATGCAGAGATCATGGCAGTTGGGTATCGTGGATCGAGATATACCTACGTCTTTTTCTATCTATTTTTTGGGAGGACAGAAGAAAGCTACAAGTTTGATATCGATAACGCGCGGCAATTTCACTCTCGATAATCGAGCGGGATCCTCTGAAAGGATGATCATAAACTACCATGTTATTGCCCGGTGATCATCAAGCACGGCATCCGCCACACCTTGCACCTGCATAATTTCCGTGTCCATTCGTCCCGCCAAGAACAATTGCGATCCTTTTCCAGATCGACACATCATGGAAACCCTGGAAACAAAATTCAGCCTTTTCCACATCCTAGCTTTCTGGAAATTTTCCAGATTACCTTGATCATGGAAATTGACGGCGATATAGAGTAAAGATTTAAGTACTATAATTTTCCGAGCTAATTAATGGTGGTACAAGATGTGTAGGCGCGAAAAAGAAAAATCAGGGCATATTGCCACATCTGAACGAGTCACAGACATGTTCGACCAGGCTGAAGAACCAGTCGAGTATAACAAGTCAACATTTAATGTCAAAGGTGATGTACTCGATAAGGTTCCGGAAGTTTACCCTCTGGTTGAAGAATCCTCAGAATTATGCCATTCTGGCCAAGATGGCGGGAATACGGTGCCGGAACCGTTACATGCGGCCCTTGCCCCTGTCGAGGAACACCCCGCCCCCGTCCAGGCTGTGCAAGACGAAGGGAACTCGGCGCTTGGAGCGGTCAGGTATCCAGCCGTGTTGATTGAGAAGCCTGAGGACGTTCTCCTCAGGACGAAGCCCGAGGCCGTGCCCGTGCCCGAGGCCGAGGCCGGGCCCGACTATCGTCCGTTGGATGCCGTGTGTGTTCAACGCGAGGATCCGTGCGGCGATCCAACCCGGTGCGATGGGGTTGACCATGAAGATGAAAATGTTACCATGATAGCCATCTCGACGGGCGGCGGTGCTACCTTCGAGCTGAAAGCATCGGAAAACGACTTCGGAAGAATCCACGAAATTGCCCCCTTCGTCGCGAACGACGAATCGCTCCAGGTGGACCAGACGGCACTTCGCAAGCTGGCGATCGCGGGACCAGGAGCCAAGAGCCAAGTGACGTTCCGGCGGATTCATCCAAACGGGATATACACCCAACTGCAATTCCTCGTGAGGAATATCGAGCCTGTCGAGGTGCTCGACTTTCCAGAACTCATAACGATTTTTTTCTTTCTGCGAGCCTTCGCCATCGGCGTGTTGGAGATCTACGGCGTTTGGCGGAAGTTTTTTCTTGATTTTGGAGATGAAATGGCTAAGCAATCAAAACGCCATAAAAGGACGTTTCTTTTCTTGTCTCATTTGATCTCAAACTGCATGATGGACGTGGTGGGGTATGGAACCTGTCCCGCATGCAACGCACACTACGAATGGACATTTAAGACCCGGCCGCATGGCAATTGGCTTCGCCGGATCGGGATCGAAACTATCCGGAACCTGGACACCGGGCGAATGATAGGCCGCTTCCAGTACGTATTACCGCACCCGCGCGATCACGCGGGTCGCGAAGCGGCCACCCACGCTCGTGCCTTCGAGACGTTTAACATCCGGTCATTGCTCGGTATCGTGTGGCAAGGTGAAGGTAATAAGAAAAAACGCCCCATGTGGGCGAATGATGCATCAAAAGGTTCCGGACATAGGCAAGAGGGATTGCCTTGCGTCTGTAGCGGAATAGGGCCTAATTTAACGAAGCCGGTCTTTTCTGAGGCACAATACTATTTGTTGTTAGAAGGCCGGCTGCTGAAGTTTGACCATGTCCGCTTCTTGTTCAGGCCCATCGCGATACCTTTCCTCGCGCGATTCCTGTCGGCCGTGGCGGCGTTCCCACAAGTTAAAGCCATGCTACGAGATATCTATCTCTCGGAAACGCAATTTCACGATGTGTTCCGCAGGATAGTCGGGTGCTAAGCATTCCTATTCTTTTTTTCATAGTTCTTGATTTGCTTTTGTCTCGTTACACGAGAACACTGGATATATTGATCATCGCAGCAAATGAACCCATATGGAGCGTAATTCGATTATCAAATCTCGCGTTTTCGCATAAAATACCATCTCGAACCACGCGTGGTACTATCCGTATCGAATCAGCATCGCACGATAAAGGATTTTAAGCAGAGGACCAAAATCATACTCGATTCGCTTCGTTCTGCCGGGCACGGTCGAGGAAACGCGGCTGGATCCGGCCAAACACCAACGGTTTTGATGCGTGACAAGCATGTCGCAAACAGAGAAGTACAAGCTGAAAATCGTGATTATAGGCGAGCACGCGACTGGCAAGACGAGCCTCATCAAGGCATTCGTGGAGCAGAAGTTCAGCGCCGATTACCGGCCAACGATCGGCACGAACATTTTCATCAAGAAACTAGATCTCGCAAATCAGGAAATCACGTTGACTTGCTTCGATATAGCCGGGCAGGAACGGTGGACAGCAATGCGTAATTTGTACTATCGAGGCGCGAGCGGCGCCTTGCTCGTCGCTGATCTCACACGAAAATCTACTTTCGACCAACTAGAGAAGTTCTGGGTGCCGGACATGATAAAAAACGTCGGAGAGAAAATCCCGATGGCCTTGATCGCTAACAAGTCCGACTTGCCAAGGGAAGCTGGTAAAGAGGAGATTGAAAGGATGACAAAAGCAATGGGTGCCATCGGTCCTTTCGAGACGTGTGCAAAAACGGGTGCAGGCGTGATCGAGGTCTTCACGGCGATCGCCAAGGCCATCATGTCCAAATAAAAAAACCATCTTTTTTCATCATACAAGCTCGATTCCACACCGGACTCGTGCGACCGCCGTCACACGCTATACCCTTTTTTCTCATCGACATAACCGGGCAAGAAAGTTGGATGATAATCATTAACCATGGGTCGCCGGAGCTGGCGGCCCGTACCTCTTGACTTGCGTCGACATGACCGGGCAAGAAAGTTGGATGGTTGATCATCAACCATGATCGCCATAGCTGGCGGCCCGCGCCAGCACATCGTGCTCGTCCGCGTCGCCTTCATCGTCATCGAAGGCGGCCTCGTCCAACTCTTCCCATTGAGCAAGGATCCGCCTCGTGTCGCGCTCGCGGCACGTCACATCGCTCCGCGGGAAAAGGGCCTGCGCCCCCGATAAATAGGCTCGGCGATGATGTTTCTTGGAGTGGCATGTTGGCGCGCCATATGGCTATAAAAAGGCACGTGGGGAAACAAGGATAAACGACGGGGATCTTCATGAACGCACCGATCACTTGCGGGCATTGCGGCCATAAAATTTACGGTTTCTACCCGTTTTGCCCGTATTGCGATGAAACGTTGGCAATGGATAAGTCTACGACCCTGCAAATCGTCGAAGGAACTGACGATACCAGGAACTTTTTCCAATTCATCTTGTTCAACGGTCGCAAGTTTCTCTCGCGTTCCGTTGGCGATTATCCAGAAGATTTCATCCATGCCTATGATTTCATGGTACCCGCAACAATATCGAGAGATGAGCCCCCGGAATCCATGAAATTCGGAGATCTTGGCTCGCTCGATGCCATCGTGAAGGCGCTCGAATCCGACGCGATGCCAGCTGATACCTGGGGTTATTTCCAGGAAGAACACCTTTCCGGGTTTTCGTCTAAGGACGTGCACCACGTCAGCCTTGTCGAGTTCAATGCCACGTTCCTCGTGAAAAATTTCTTCACGCGTGATTTCCCGGCCAAGTTCGTCGAAAAAATAACGGCACTCGCGCCCGGAGGCCGCGTGGCATTTACCGGGAAGGAAACATCGGATTTCATCCGGGCGTTCGAGAAGGAAGCCAACGGGGCACGCGCGCTGGCGGCGGCCGGCGGCGTGCCTGCGATGTTTCCGCCTCTCATCGAGATGAAACTGGGCGAACTCAAGGAGGCAGCGAAGCAGGGATTCAAGGATGCCATGATCATCACGCTCGTGAGGGGCGTGGAACTCAACGGCATCATCGTCGATCCCGCGAGCTCGCTCGGTGGCCGGTACTCGTTGTCCTTGTCCCGGAACATGATCGGGTCGAGGAACCTGGGCATCATCACGCGGATCGACGAGATAAAGGGCCTGAAATATCTAACCGATCTGCGTTCGCTATCCCTTGAAAATCACGAGATAACGGCCATCGAAGGCCTGGACCACCTCGTGAACCTGGAATCCCTATATCTCGGGGGAAACCGCATCGAAACGATGCAAGGGCTCGACAAGCTTGTCAATCTAAAGCACTTGCATCTCGGGAACAACCGCATTTCAAGAATATCGTGCCTCGATAGGCTCGAGAAGCTGGAAGATCTCGACTTGAGCGAAAACAAGATCGCCGTTATCGAGGGGCTGGACAACCTCCACGCGCTCAAGAAACTCAAGCTGCGCAGTAATGCCCTGGCATCCATGAAAGGCCTGGCTCGCCTCGAGCGGCTGGAAGAACTCATCTTAAGCAGCAACCGGATCGAGGCGATCCAGGACCTGGAAAACATGAAGAGCTTGCAAACGCTGGACTTGAGTGATAACCTCATCGACGAGATCAAGGGCCTCGATGGAGTCAAGCGATTGTACACGCTCCGCCTTGGAATGAATCGCATACGGGAGATCAAGGGGCTGGACTCGCTAGAGAACCTCATCAGCCTCGAGCTGCCGTACAACAGGATCGCCGAGATAAAGAACCTCGGAAAGCTCAGCAAGCTCTGGCGCCTCGACCTCGATCACAACATCGTGGAGCGGATCTCGGGACTCGAGACCCTGACCGGCCTCCAGTCGCTGTACTTGCACGACAACAAGATCCGCAAGATCGAGGGTCTCGAAAACCTCGAAAAACTCGAAGAATTGAAGCTCGGGTGCAACCGGTTCTCAACTCACTCGCGACAAATGGCTGGTGGCACGGGAGGCATGTTCGTGATGCGGTCGCCACGTTTTTTTGACCAGATCGTTCCTGATCTCGGGGGGTTCGATAACAAGCGCTACGAGGACGATCGAAAGTACGCGCAGCACGACCCCGCTGGTAGGGCTGTCGCAGCACCTGGCGACGAGGGCGCGCTCGCGCGAAAACATCTCAAGGACAGGCTCGTCAAGTCGACGGACCTCTTGAACACTTTCGTCGCCCAGCCAAAAAAATACGTTGAATATTGCAAGGGAGTGAAGAGCGGGGCCATTGCTCCGGCGCCACCCCAGGAACGGGACCCTGCACGAGCATCGACCGCGGCACCGGCGCCGGCGCGAGGTGCCCCACAAGATGCTGCCAAGGAGCTTGCCATGGAGGGAGCGCATGTCCGGTGCAAGGGCAAGGTCGTTCCCGTGAAGAACGGCGGGTTGCTCCTTGACGGGTTCGGTCTCGCATCGTTGTCCGAGATCGAGAACCTGGAGGCATTGACATCCCCGCTGAAGTACTTGTCCGCGTGCAACAACAGCATCAGCACGCTGGATGGCTTGTCACGTTTCCCGGAGCTAGAAACGCTCGAGTTGATAGGGAATCGAATCACGTCCTTGAACGGCATCGAGGCAGCCCCCAAGCTCACGCGCCTCGACCTGTCGGACAACCTCATCGAGAAAATCGAAGGACTTGCCAGCCTTGCCAAGCTTACCACGTTAACCATCGAGAACAACCGGATCACGCGGATCGATGGCCTGGACAAGAATACCGGGCTTCGGCATCTCAACCTGGCACGGAACGCCATCGCCCGCATCGAAAACATCGGGCACTTGTCCAACCTTGAAACGCTGAACCTGGAAACCAATCGCATCAAGGACATCGAAGGCCTCGAGAATTTAAACAACTTGACCAAGCTGGAAATCGACGGGAACCCGATCGACGAGCTGCTCTTGCTGCATCTCGGCGGAACCGAGATCAACAAGGGTGCCACGAGCCCGAAGTCGTTCGTGCGGTATTGCAAGGAGAAGGCGGGCGTGACCGTGTCGTCGCTCGATGGGGTGAAACTGCTCTACAAGCCGAAGGAAGACGAGAAGCGCAAGTTCGCAGCCTTCGGCAAGCAAACGCCGCGGGAGCGGCGAGCATTGCTCAAGAACGTGGCGGTCTCCCCCGAGTTGCTGCAAGACCTCGAAGCCGACATGTTCAACTGGCACCAATCGCAGTTTTATTGCTCGATCCTGGCCGATGACGCGGAGGTCCGCACGTTCGATGCCATTTGCTACTTGAGCGACATGCACGTGGAGATGATCACCGATACGCCGGACCGGGATGGATATATCTATTTTTATGTGGTTTCAAACACCCCTTCCGACGGGATGCCGGGGCTCATCGGCCGATTCAGCATGCACGGCGGAAACTTGCTGGCAAGCGGGCCCGAGCTTTATCCCGACGTGCAGTTGCACGAGTTCGAGGCCACGTTCGCTGCGATCAAGAGCGGGGACGACAAGGTGAACCGATCGCTGTCAGACTTCCTCTTGCCAAGGCGCAGGATCCAGACGCCGGACTTGCGGGCAGCGGGGGAAAGGAGCAGTGGCGATGACGTGGACGAGGAGGATCCAGAGAAATACGGCGATGCTGGCCCGCTTGACGACTTCGATGAATTCGATGACGTGGATGACCAGGACGAGTTTGGACCGTGATCAAATCGCATCATCGGTGGATGTACGTGTCCTAGATCCCGCCGTCCCTCATCATGTCGTCGATAGCCCTGGCAATGCCAGGTTTACCCGCGTTCTCGCATAGTTTCTTGAATTTTTTCAGGAAATCCTTCCACGGAACCAGATCGAACGGGGCCTGATAAAACATCGCGATCCGGTTACCGAGAATGTCGATCATCACGGGATCGAGATTCTTGGTCAGCTGGGCGAGAACCTTGTCGAGGATGGCACGCGTTTCATTCCGCATGTCGTTGGCCTGGTAAAGCTCGACGAGGCACAAGTTGGCCCGCATGGCGTCCTTGATGCTTCCGATCCGCTCGAAAATGGTCGATGCGCGCTCGTAGAAGCCCCTCGCCTCTTCGAGATCGTTCTTGAACGAGTGGAAGATGCCGAGATTGAGGGAAGTGATGGCCTTGAGCTCGTCGTCGCCTCTTTGCATTGCCCGCTGGGCACCCTCAGACAGCGTCGCGATGGCACCATCGATGTCGCGGCGCCGTGCCTGGATATCCGACAAGTCCAACGAGATCTTGATGAAGAGGTCATCGTTCCCCATCTTCCGTATCACGTCTCGCGCGGCCTTTAACTTGGACTCGGCATCGGCGAGCTTTCCGCGCTTGATCGCGATCTGGCCGAGGAGCACGAAGGTCGTGTATATGAGCGTGTCCCGGTCTGTCTTCTCGCCGCCGAGATCGGGACCGAATGGCCGGCGGGGCGGGCGCTTGTCTATCAAGTGCACGTACGCCATCTGCAATTTTTTCTCGGCATCGTCAGCATCGCCGCGTTGAATCAAGATCTGTCCCATGTTTACCAGGATCTCGGCAATCATGCTGGTATCTCCAATAAATTTCGTTTGGATGAGCAATTTTTCGAGCTTCACGATTTCGTCATCGTCATCCCGCACCCGGAACGGTTCCTTGGGCCGTAAATCATGGTCCATGACCTCGAAAAGATCCCTCATGATCACCGCAACGGCGGTCGAATATTTAAAAATGGCACTCCCCCCATCAAGGAATGGCTCGCATCCGCATGCTTGACCCGACGCGATCTATCCAGCTTGATAGAAAGCTATTATTGGCTCGTGGCGCCATGCAAGTCCAGCCCGCCGTCGCGCGGGCCGGGTCGTGTTTCGCGCCGCGGAGGGACGCGGTCGAGGCACTCGGGGCGGGCGAGCCGGGGCACGCGTGGTTCCTCGTGATCGAGCGGCCCGCGTGCCTGTTACTAGGCTTGAACCAACTCGCGTGATTGACTCCCCCGTGTTGGCATCGAATACCAAAGAATAGTCATGATGTTCGGCTCTGTTACCCCATCCCATCCCGACTACAAGCAGCTAGGTCATGAGATTCGTGAATCCACGACGTGGATTAACTCCGTCGCACAATGGAAGCTAGAACAATTAAAAGCAGCATGATCGTCTCAACGCGAGGGATGTCACTCGCTCCGCCTGTACGAGTGGGTCGCGGGTAACATTCGATGTGAGGGCCAATCAGCGCCAGCATGTCGGGATCCTCGCTTCGCTGAATCTCTGAAAGTCGATCCAGCCCGCATTCGCTCCTATCATGGCTTCGTGTATTACGAGCTTTATTACCAAGAGGGAGGGGCTCGATATTCCATGATCTGCCGGATGCCCGAGAATTGGATGATGGCAGTCGGCCGTGGCATGCAGGTCTTCTGGCGTGCGTTGTTCTGGCGTGTTCGCTCGGCTTCGCAAGGATAAGATCGATGGCGCCGCCAACGTCACGCTGCAGGGGAACGCGTCGATCCCCTTGCCCGCGCACGATCCAGATCTTCGCCCGCGATGCCATGAACCACCTCGTCCTTCCCGTCATCATTATTCTCCCGTTTTGCAAGATCTGCATCTGCATTGAATTAAAAATCATACTTGACAATCTTCAGCTTCTGCAATAACGATGCTGGGATTTTCTTCAATTTCTTCTCAGTCGTGTGAAGGGCGAGTTTTTTATTCATCGCATATGCCATTACCATGCTGTCGACGGTCGAGAGCACCTCGTTGTTCTGCCACTTCAAGACACCTGCATTTATCGCCAGCGAGGTATCGATATCAATTAACGTGACAGGAACTTTATGTAAAAATGAAAGAATGATTGTTTTTGCTTGATCAATATTATTTAATTTGCACAAGTGTTTTACAGTTTCCACGATGATTGGTTTTAATAAATGAATGCTCATTTTTCCTTCTATACAATCCTTGAAGAGTTGGGAAACTTTTGGCTTGGGATCCCTTGATAAGTAGATCATCAGGACGCCGGTATCAATGCAAACTTCATTCAATCCTTTTCAAGCTCCACGTCTTGATCGTGTGAAATTTCAAGTTCCCTCGCAATTTCACTCAATGATGGCATGTCTTTTCGCAACTCTTCAAGATCCTTTATAGGAACGATGACAAGTTTCCCTTCTTCCTCGATGAAAGCTATTTCCGTGCCAGGCTTAAGGAAATATTTATTCCTGAGAATTCGAGGAATAGTAACATTACCTCGCTCGTTGATCTTGGCAATTTCTTTTAGCGTCACCTTCATCAGATATTTAATAATTGCATTCAATTTTTAATTTTTTCTGCATTTTATAGAATATACTGTTGGAATATTGATTCTTCATACAGGGGCTCATGAACGCGTTTCTCGATATCCTTGAATCTTGGGGATGCTTGCTAACGTCATCTGACCGGTTGCGACCTCGCTTGGAGCGAATTTCGCATGAAAGGCCTACTTGCGCCAGCATGAAGATGAGGACCACAATTTTATCCAATGCGCAGATACATCGGGTTTTACGTGGGTGGCAACTACTACGTGCAACAATTGTTAGAGTAGCCTCGGAAGTAGAACATCGCGGCGATGAGGAAAGCCGTCAGGAAAAAAGACTCGTCATCCTTGGCGCGCACGCGCACGAGGCTCGGCACACGCGAGTTGTAGATGTTGGCTAGTGTTTCAGCGAGCTTAGAGGAAGCAATATTGCGATTCACCGGGACGACCTTCGGCGGCGCCTAACCGTGGTTGGACGAGGCACGGACATCACAGAAATTTATATGCTTGCATTGTCCCGTCATCGTGATGGATGGATGGAAGCCACGAAAGATGGACACGGGGACGATCCTGCCGCCATCGATGGCGGGGGACGGCGGAAGAGGCACTATTTCGAGCTTCTCGCGCGGGGCATCGATGACGAGATGCCGGCACCCATCAAGATCGGTATCCCGTGTTGCCGGTGTTTTGAAAAATATAGTCCGGGCGCGTCCCGGCATGGATCGTGATCACCTGGAGTCGTGTCTCGTCGGCTTTTGCTTCCAAGATCGATTCGGCATCCAGCATCGACCTGGTGGATCACCCACCTCTATCTAGAGGCGGGCCGGTTTTTCGAGAAAAACTGGCCTTGGTGGGCTGCCGTCTCACGCCTTATCCTCGCGGCACGGTTTCTCCAGGATCTCCGACAGGTCGAGCGCGGGCCTCGGCTGGCCCGGCAAGTCGCGATCCGCGTTAGCCCCCTTCTTGCCCGCCCGGTCGGCCGCCACGTCGAGCGCGGTCCTCGTGAACGGCGATGGCAGCGGCGATGCCCTCGCGGGCTGGCCGGGCACCTTCCCCGCGACGATGTTGTCTATCACCGACACGACTTGCCGCAAGAACCGCTCCCGCGACTCGCCCGTCACCTCGGGCCGCGCCAGCAGCCCGCACGTCGCCACGAACCGCCCCCGGTCTGCATCGTCGGCCAGGTCGAACTCGAACGAGACCGAAGTGCCGTCGCCCTTGATGTCCACGCGCAGCGTCGCCTTCATGGACGGGTGGTAGGCTGCCGGGGTATTTGATGCCCGTTATTAACCGGCACACGGGAACCTGGCGTGGAGGGGCGTGGAGGGGCATGAAAGGATGGGTGGGCCGCGGCCGCTGGGGGCGTGGATATTCCAGGGGAGAGAGGGTTGCTTTTGACGATCGATGGTCGCCGCAAGGCTTGTTCGGAAAATGCGGGCCGGGTCCCACCCGCGGTTTGCCCGCGTTACCGCTCGATTCTTCCACGTGATCCGCCAGTCGCGTGATTATAAGGATTTCCACCCGCCCGCCATCGCTTCATTGCCTCGCCGGTCCACAAGTCCTTCTTGCACGCCATGCAGTACTCGCCGCTCGCGTCCCGGAAGATGGTACGATCCAATTGTGGGGATCGTGAAACGATGCGAGTGAGCGAATAGATTCGTCATTTCCTCTTGAGAATCGATTTCGTGAGGGTCATGAAGGCTTTGTTGACATTGTCGCCGCTCTTGGCGCACGTTTCAACCATGTCGATTGCGCCGATCTGCTTCGCGCAATCCTGGACATCGGCGGACGTGGCTTCCCGCTCGAGGTCGCTCTTGTTGGCGATCAGGAGAATGGGGATGCGCGTTCGTTCAAGGGTAACATGGAATACGTGAAGGCGCGGAAAAGCACCCCGCATAAGCTGAGCATGTACTTGGCGATGGTAAAGCAAGCAGCAGACTACATCCTCGGAAAGAAGAGGCCTAGTTCCTCTCGATGGATTTCCAGCCACGTGCTGCCCCCCAGAAAGGAGATGAAAGCATGCGCCGGGGTGCTGGCGCGGTTCGTTCAAGACTTCCACGGACATGTACAGAACAAGAAATGGTTCCTACCGAATGGAAAAACCGCGATAGGGATCTCGTAAGCTGATGAGAAAATATTAAGATTTGCTCCGCGGAGACGATTCAAGGTTAATATTCTCGTCGATAATGATCTTTATTTCATCCTTCCCCAAATCATAGAGACGAAAAATTAAAATATCGATTTTCTTATCGTTATTATTGTATTCTACCCATAATTTGCGATATCTATCAGACTTCTTTTCTTCCAGAGCGAGTATCTCTTTTCTCAATTTCAATTGAGCTATAACAATTTTCTCTATTTCACCTTCAATAACAGCATCTCGTTTAATCGGGATACCCTTCAGATAAACCGTCTTAACTTGGGCGAATACTCTTCCTGTCTCTCCAACAACTTTCCGATAATAATGAACCAATAATCGGGAATTCAACAGGCCCAATAAGAAATACATGTTGATCTCTTGTCCTTTTTTTGGAACGACGATATGAACGGTCTTATCAGTAATATACTTCTCTGTATCTATAGTAGCAATAATTCTGTCGGCTGTCTGTCTATAGATGATTTTTGGCGAAATGGTCAAGAGATCTTCAGAGAATCGGAATACATCTACTTCAGGATCCAATATCGATATATAATCACTTTTTAACCAGTGGTTGCCGAAGACATAGCCATAGCGAAAGATATCTCGGCCTTTCAAGTATGCTATATCATCCTTTGATTTTCTTTCTCCATCATAAAGAATTCTACTCCCGATTGATTCTCCTCTTGTTTTTCCTTTTCCAATAGTCCAATAATTTAACCCAACATCCTTTACAAGACATACTGATCCCAAGGTAGACTTCGATAACTTGACCATCTTCTGAACGATAGGATCTTTTAATTTCCATTGGAGATCTACGAGAGATGATTGAGGAATTTCATTCTTTGCATAAATCCCACTCTTCTCGATATTTATTTTTGTCAAATCGTCTATGTGAGGAACATTATACATCCGTACAATGTTCTCGTCATTTTTTTCCTTCGATGTTGATTTACGAAGAATTAATATCGAGTTATAAACGTTAGGCTCATAGAAGATTTCGTTAATACCAAAATCGATAATCTTTACGACTTGAGTCTGGCCAAGGATCAGTTTTTTAATTTCTTTGAAATAATCTCCGATAAGATACGTGTTTGGGATAATAAATCCGAAATATCCTCCTTCGCTTAATAGATTTAACGCGAGTTCGATAAATGCGACGAATATGTCGTTATTTCTTTTGAAAGTGGGATATTTTTTTTCAAGATATTCCTTCTCATCATGGTCGAAGACAATGCCATATGGTGGATTGCCGATGACCACATCAAAACCTCCCTTATCCATAATATCTTTAAAAACTTCATTCCAATTCATTTTTTTATCTCCAACTATTTTTTCATCTTGGATAAGAGAATTACCACAAACAATATTCTTTCGAAGTATTGGAAGTTTTCGCCCTTTTTCCGAAATCTTTAAAAGGAGATTAAGTTGTGTAATTTCGACTGCATGACTATCTAAATCAACACCGAAGAGATTATTTTCCACGATACTCTTATTCTGGCTATATTCATCCAATTTGCCTGCCATCGCATCTTTCCAATATTGATGTATTATATCATATGATTTTAGTAAGAAGGAACCTGAACCACAAGCAGGATCTAAGACAGAAATAGTAGAGAGTTTTCCCTTCCTCTCTTTTAATACAGCGCCGACAGTGTTCTGAACTATATAATCGACAATGAATATCGGAGTATAATATATACCTTGTTTCTTTTTGTGTACGTGATTCTCCGAAAGTTTCGCGCTCTTAGGGGTTTTTCTAAGGATATGGCCCAAATATTGCTCATAAATATTTCCTAATATGTCTGCATCGATAAGCGAGAAATCATAGCCTCCTATTTGTGCAGGATTTTTGTATAGGCTGTTTATGATATCAGCCAACACATCATTCCCTATCTTTAATCCATCACAGAGATGATTTTCAAAGATTTTACTGTTGTAATCCGTGTCAAATTGGCGAAAAATGACACTAAAGACCTCCCATAATGACTTATTACTTTTAGTACGCCATTCCCGCAATTTAGATAGAAGATGATTCGGTTCTAGGCGTCTATCTTCACAACTTCTGATAAATATTAATCTATTAATCACTCTTTGTACGGATTCGTCCAATTCATCTTCGGTCAATTTTCGATCTTCATTCAATTGTATAATTGATTTCGATAGCAATTCTCGGAACAGAGTGAAATCGCCTAGTAATTGATCATCAATGCGTTTTCTTTTCGATTTTTTTCCCCATTTCTCCGCTTCGAGATCCAATCGATTGTTTTCAAAGGATTCCCTAGATATCAGCAATAATCGGTCAATATTGTCAACATAACTGGAATATTCTAATGAAATGAACAGGCTTTTAGAAGGATCAATCTCGTCCCATTCACAATTGAATATTTTTAAGGACACAAAATTTGTAAGGATAGCCCAGTTACACGCCTTTAACCAAGCATAATTTATTGATTGCTTGATAGATTCAACATCGTCCAAAGATTCTTTCAGTTTTTTCGTTTCGAGATAAAATTGAGGAATCCCATTAATCTTGAAAGCGTAATCGCCACGTTTCGAAAGAACTCGGGCTTCTGCAGTCACTTCATCACTTTTCTCAACACTCCAGCCTAGGATTCTAAACAACGGCAAGATCAAGTCTTTTTTAGTATCTTCCTCCAAAATTGATTTTACTTTAGGCTTATACGAAGTCTCAAACTTTTTGACTAGATCTTGAACCTCCTTCTTAATTTCCTCAACGGATTTCATAGGCTTTTGTCCAGTTGCGATACTTTAAGATTCACTATTATCTAGTTAATATTTTCTCGTCCCAGAACTCATAGAATGCTTGAGACTGTTTTACCACAAATCCATCGATCTTATCGACGCTAACGGGATACATCGGATTTTACGTGGGTGGCGACTACCAAGTGCAGCAATTGCTGGGACTGCTCACGAAATATTCAGGGAATCCAGATTCCGTGTTTCCCCCTTGAGATCGCGTCATTCTTCTATATCCCTATCATTTTCTTTTCATTGGATCTCTGCAAATTTTAGAAAATAGTCGACCGGCCGGCCGGTTCGGCGGGGCTTCCCTTGGGCTTTTCTAACTACAAAATATGGGGAATCCAATGCATCAGTAGGGACATCGATGATGTCTTGCCGGTTAAACAATTCGCCTCCGAATTCGTAAAATTGCCTGAATGCAGATGGCCGTCCATCGGGGCGCGGTTGCATCTCGATCGTGCCGATCATGACTAAAACTTCCTTGGGAACACGATAACATTCGAAGGAGTACGTTCCATCCCGGCGCGCATCGAAAATAAACACGTCGGGTTTCTCGACTTTTCCTGTCGAGCATATCATGGCATATCCTTCTGCATGCGCGATCGTGAAGTGTACATCCCGATAGTTCCGATGCGCGAGTTTCAAACCAAAGAGGCGATCTTGATCATGTATGTCGGCCGTGCCGAGCACGGTCGAGTAGCCTCGGTTGTAGAACATCGCGGCGATGAGGAAAGCCGTCATGAAAAAAGACTCGTCATCCTTGGCGCGCACGCGCACGAGGCTCGGTACACGCGAGTTGTAGATGTTGGCTAGTGTTTCAGCGAGCCTAGAGGAAGCATCCTTATCGGATAAATTGAATTCCATATATTCTTGAGATCATAAGTTATTAAAATTTTCCTTCTTTAATTCCATATTTCCTTCGGGATAACGGGTGACAAAATTCGAAGTCTCCCGTGAATTGCGTGGACTTCAATGGATTTTAAAATCAAACCGTTAACGAAGCAGGAACAGGCGTGAAGGTCGAATTGGTTAGCCCTTTGAAGTAGGCTCTAACAAAATAAGATTCTTAATGGCTTCTCAAGTGTTCTTTTTGTCATAAACCGAAAGGTTGATATATATGTAGGCTCTAACTACGTTCATGGTGCACCTCGCTA
>JAUQYZ010000044.1 GCA_030587475.1 Candidatus Sigynarchaeum calidifontis | reverse complement strand
ACGCCGGCCATGATCTGGTTCTTGCCCGGCTTCTTGACAGACGCGCCGGGGGCACCCTTCTTGATAACATCGTTCGGGCACGCATTCAAGCACGTGCCGCAATTCCTGCAGCTTTCCTTGTCCAGCTCTAGCCGCACGTTGCGCACGAGAAACTTCTTGGTGGCTACTTGCTTGTCGCCGGAGATCTGGTGGTCAAGGCGTGGGAACATGTTCGATCGATCTCGAAAGTAATATGGATAGTTACGCGGGAGAGTTTTTGTATCTTTATTCGAGTTTTTATCGGTCATCAAGGCAGTACTGGGCTAATAAGCAACATATATATAAATATCAACATTATATAATGTTTATATGGTGATGATAATGACATCCGTGCAGATATCGATCAGAAAAGAACTCCAAGAACGATTGAAGGAGATCAAGGATGAAAACGAGAGCTATTCAGACATCATAGAACGATTGCTCGATGGACAAGGGAACCTCCAAGAATTCATAAAGTGTCACGGCATTGCAAGAGGGGATAATGACAACGAAATACACGAGGCATACAGTGAAGCACGAAGGGTGATTCGTGAACAATTGAATACCCGATTCAACATGGCTGAGAAACAGGAGGAATCATAGATGCTTTATCTCGATACAAGCGTGGCGATCGGGTGGATGCACGGGGATTTCACGGTAGAAAAGCTGCTCTCGAAAGTCAATGCATCCGAAAGGCTCGCTATCACGTCCATTTCCATGTACGAGATCTATGCAGGATTGTTCATGATCCAGTTCATGAAAAAATTCAAGAAAGCAAAGAGCAGTATTGACAAGGAGGCAGATAGCATACAGAAGTTGGAGAAAACCCTCATCCAAGTCGAGTTCTCGGCCAAAGCCGCAAGGAAAAGTGCCGAGCTATACTTCTCTCTCGTAGGCGCAGGGGAGAAGATCGACTTATTCGACTGCATGATCGCCGGGACGATACTATCCCGGGGTGAGAAGGATATCTTGACCAGAAATGTCGATCACTTCTCACGGATCAAAGAATTGAACATAATATCCTTAGATTAAGAATAGTTCCAGATCATCTATGCAGAGCTCGATCGCTTCCTTGATGTTGTCAAGGGCCTCCTCGATCGTGTCGCCTTCACTATAATAGCCTTGAAACGAAGGGCACACGACGACGTACCCACCGTCCGGGTTTTTTTCTAAGAACACCTTATTGCAGTAAACTTTTCTGCTCATGGACGGTTCATACCAAAAATCGATTATTAAGTATATGCTGCCTTATCTTCGTCCGAAATAAAAGAGTTCCCGATATCTTGCATAAAAAGTAAAACTTGAGATACATTCAAGCCTTCCGCTGTTGTTGGTCTTTCTTGACGAACGACCGGAAATCCATGAGGCGCTGCTTGAGTTTTGGCCAGAATGGATCGTTGAATTCCTTGCCGTGGTTGACCGCCGTCCGCTCGATGTCAATGGCAGCAACAGGGCAAACAAACGCACATCCTCCGCAATATATACATTTCGTGCGATCGAACTCCATGACCTCGCCCGTTTCCCAGGCCTTTCCGCGGCGGAAATAGAGGGCTTTCGTGGGGCACGTGACCGTGCACGTCCGGCAGCCGGTCTGGCAGATGGTCTTGTCGTACTTCAAGTGGCCATCCATGAAATGCTTGGCCATTATCGGCTTCCCGTCTTTCCCGGCTGGCTTGTTCGTGCAAACCACGTCCGGGCCGATGAGCTCGGGCAGTGCCTTCTTCTGCACGAGGACGAGGTCCTCGTTCTTCACGGGCTCGTCATCGATGTAGAGCTGGAGTGCCTTGGTCGGGCACATGTACTGGCACACGCCACAATAGCTGCACTTCTCCGGATCGAGGGTGACCGATGTCGTGTGCCACGGCGCGCCTGCCTTGATGACTTCGTTCGGGCACGACAACATGCAAGTTGCACAATTGATGCAGCGGTCTCGATCGACCACTAATTTCAGTTTCTTGACCAAAAACTTCTTCTCGGCGATCTGTGCAGTGTCGGTGACCACGCGCTGTAATCTGGGAAACATTGTGGGTGCTTGCCTCCGAGGGCATGGTGTGCTGATTCCTATGATATAGGAGGATTCTACATTTTAATAGCCTCCTTTTTCAGAACAGAACCACGGACTTGTTTCACCTCGTCATCACTAATGCGAATCCTTGATGGAGACCAGCAGATTAGTGGAAAACTCCGGATTTGGAAAGATGCAGCCGTATTCTTTTCGGATTAGGAAAATGGCAGATGGTCGTTATCTCGGGATTCGTGTACGCAGCTTTAGCCCGGTGGATACATGCAGAACGCGTCGGCCGTGGAAAATTGATGCTGATCCCTTCATTCCTTTAATATTCATATGGGGATATTATTTACTTGAAAGTAGGACGGACATGCACGGTAAGGAGTGAACTACATGGCGAGCAGCGGGAAAAGGAATGCTGGAATTGCTCTTGTCATTATCAGCTTGGCATTAATACCCTTGTCCTTCTTGCAAATCTTCCAGAACATGGAATACTTGAGAAAAAACATCTTATTTGATACGCAAATAGACAATGCTTACGCATCAAAGACTTTCGTGCTAGAATCGGGTCGGAATTATTCGCTGATATATATATTCCCTCGTGATACCACTGTCCACGTGGAGATCTATTTCAGCGGCACGGGCGTGCCTGAAAACCAGTCCTTCGATGTCGTTGCAAGTGCCAATACAAGGAGCGCGACGAGCTTCACAGCTTCTGGTGCCGGGAACGTCCAGATCGCGATGAACGTCGTCCTGGGTGGCAACTTCACGTGCGTTTTCGTAAAAAAAATATTGGCGTTCGAGGGCGCACTTATGAAGTCTCAGAAAGTCGTACTCGTGCTCGGCCTTCCAGCGTTGTGTAATGTCGGATTCTTGATCTTCGCAGCGTGCTCCAGGAAGAGAAAACCGGAGAAAACGGCGGGGCAATCCGTGAATAAAATCGAAAATCCCAAGCCGCTTATAAGCCGGTACTCGTGGCTCCTCGTGTCCCGCGTGGTGTTCGTGTTTATATATTGCATCACTATACTCACCTACGCGGGCCTCTTCTTGGACATCGCGGTGCAACCCATCGAGGACTTTTATTCCATCGTGGAGGAAGGATATGTCGTTTTCTCAAATCCTGCTGATAGCATCGGCATCGCCGCCATGTTCCTCTTCATCCCCTTGATCTACTACATCGGGAGGAAGGTCACCGCATACAAGCAAAAACCGGGGTTCTTTCCATGGAGAAACGACCAGGTAGAGCTCAAGGACGAGGACGTGGAGGCATATGCACGGGGAACGACTCGCTTGTACTATGGGACGTCATTGCTCTCGTGGATGTTTCTCGTTACTGCACCGCTCTTCGGGTTCCGTGGGGGGGACGATCCCCTCGTGACCCTGTTCATCTTCCTCATCTCCGCGATAATCGTGATACTCTTGCTCTCGACCCCGCACGACAAGGTAATCCCCTTGGCAGTTAGCAATCTTAAATTCTGGAAGGTGCATGACCGTGGAAACATGGTGCTTTCCCTCGCGAACTCCACCTTGAGCTTGATATTTGTCGCGTGGCAATTCCTTGATATGGCCATCCCTGCTATCATCTTTGCGATCCAGAACCTGGTATGCTGGGGCTGGTACATGTTCGCGTTGAGGAAGGAAAAAACGATCAAGGTGAGCAACATCTACAAGATGACATACGCTTTTACCTACATCGTGTTGCAATTCCTGGGGCTTTATTTGCTTCCTTTTTTCCTTTACTCTTTGCTTCTTTATCGAGGATGGGTTCCACCATCGAATTTGCACAGCGTCCTTTTTATGAATGGACGGGTACTCTTCAATGGCTTATCCGTGAACACCTTCCAGATCTACTTGAGCGGCGTTTTTGCCTTCAATTTCTTTATCTTCATGGTGAAGGAGCATCAAAAGGAGAAAAGCGAGTAAACCGGCCGAAAAAGAGCGGAACACTGCTTAGTAACCGTTATTTCAAGCCTGGTCAAACTTGGACATCAAGGCCAAGTTTGTCCAAACAAAGGCTTGTCGATGTTTGACAAGCAAGCGGGCGATAACGGGTGCCCTCCCCTTTGGCGTGTAGCCGCGGGGATGTTGGTGCGGTCCGCACGTTGCGTCCTCCATTCAAGTCGCTGTCTACCTTCCTTCCACAGTCTTCGTTCGTGCACGTGAACACCTTCCCATCCCGGACGCCCACGGCACCGCACGCGCTGCATTGCTTCGACGTGCCCCTGGCATCGACGAGTTCCACGGCGAAGCCCGCGAGGAGGGCGAGCCGCGTCGTGCGCTCCTGGACCTGCGAGAAAAACCAGTGCACTTGCCACGACGCCAGCCACGACCCCGATTCACGCTTGGGCGCGTGCGACGACCACGACAGGTCCTCGAACCGCAGCAGCCCGACCTCGTGGCGCACGCACGCGGCCACGATGCGAGTAGCCACCTGGCGGGTTATCTCCTCGTGCAGGTGCTGGACGCGCCGCCAGCAGCGCTGCCACTCGCGTCGTGCCACGAAATATCGCCACGCGTGCCGGCTCCGCTTCCCGAACCGCTGCCGGAGCAGGTCCTTTTGCGATCCTTGCATCGCGTGCTTGCTGGCCCTCGATGACGATCAACGATGCCCGCCGGCGCCCTCCCGGCGTCCTGGTGCACACTCCCATCATCGACGCAGCGATGCCGATCCTCACGCATGATGTCATGCATCATCCAATCAAGGCCTATAAACCAGGATATCATCCATGCCGTGTCTAACTTAGTCTAGCAAAAACTGAACTGCTTAGTAACCCTACGGGCGCATGACGATATCTATTGCCTTGACCGGGCATGCTGGAATGCACGTGCCACAGCCCGTGCAAGAATTCTCGTTCATGATGCGCACGTTGGAATTCTTGATCAAGATGACCGCGTTCGACTCGTTGAGATACCCTTTCAAGCGGCGCTGGTCCAAGTTGACGGGGCATGCTGTCACGCAATCGCCACACGCGACGCATTTGTGATAATTGACCTTGATCTGGTACGATTTCTGGGCTTCGATCTGAGCCGTCGCCATAATGAAAGACACCATTGAGATTATATTTAAATCATTTCGATTCCGCGTGCTTGAAGGGGCTGGGGCCGATTTCCCGCAGCTCCTCGACGAAATCATTGACGATCTCCGTAAGCTCGGCACCCTCGCTTGCCGAAACGTTCGTGAGCCTGAAGCGTTTCGGGTTGATGCCCATCTGCTCGAGGAACTTCGTGATGAGGGGCGCCTTGCGGAAGGTCTTGTAGTTGCCGGCAACGTAGTGGCAATCGCCCGCGTGGCATGTGCTTACGATGACGCCATCCGCGCCGTTTTTCAAGCCACGAAACACCATCTCGGGTTCCACGCGCCCGCTGCACATCACCCGGACGATGCGGAGCGCCGCTGGACGCTGCATCCGTGCAGTTCCTGCGCCGTCTGCTCCCGCGTACGAGCACCAATTGCAAAAGATACCCAAGATATAGGGGTTCCACTCCGCGTCTTTTCCTTCGGCCGGCTTCGAGCCGTGTTGAGCTGCATCTGCCATCTTGATCTTCTCAGCGTGTGATAAATCGCATTGCTCTATGACAAGTCACCACTTGAAAAATTATAATGCTTTCGATTCCGAAAAGTAGCCCCTCAATCACCGAATACCAGACATCCCGGAAGAGCCTTTCGTGGATCAACGGGATCTTGGAAGGGCGGATGCTCGTTTTCACGATAATAACCTTTGACGACGCCGCGAAGATCGTGATTGACGACCGCATCGCCCACGTAACACTCGATAGTCGCTCGATACGTGTCCAAGCCCGCCGGGGCTTGAAATAAAGGCAATAAAGGGGTATACCCGGCGATCCGGGGCATCGGGGTGTGGCGATCGAGGAACGCAACCATTAAATGTCGCGCATTAGAACATCCATCGATTCGTGAAAGTACTGCACGTTCACGAAACCGAGGTGAGACACTTGCGAAGGTCGAAGATCTTGCATATAATCGCATTATTGCTCTCTTCTGTCGCTTATTTCGGGCTACCGGCGGCAAGGGATGCGCCGGCTGCAACACGCGATCCCGTGCCGAGCGGCCTGCCAGACCGGTACACGAACATCACCCACCGTGACTTCGTCAACGGCGAGTTTGATCACGTTCGGCCGATGAACGAGTACGTCGACGACGTGGCCGGCTTCTCGACGAGCTCGCAAGGCATCTTCATTCCATCCATGGAGACGTCCCCGTCGCTGCGCACGGAGGGCAGCTCCTCGTTGAAGGTAACGGCACGCGGCGTCACGAGCAGCGGCGTGCAAGGTTACGTGGGCCAGTACCGCGGCGGGAACATGATCACGATCCGGTACAACACGACGATGACCTTCGACTGGCGGATAAGTTCCATGCCCGTGCTGGCGGATAACGCGGATCTCGTCGCAGTCGTTGTGCAACTCAACAACAGTAGATACATCTATGCCATGCTTGCTGGTTGGTATGATCTCGGTGCTAATTACGCGGGAATCAACGCGACCGGCCACAACATGCTCGGGTCATGGTACACGGTCTCGGTAAACCTCACCCAAGTGTACATCGCCCGGTTCGGCTCTTTCACGAGCAACGTGAGCATTTCGACCGTCAGCATAGTATTGTGGCAAGCCACGTCTCGCGATGCCGCCATCATTCTTCACGTGGACCGGATGAGCGTTCGGGCTGGCGCGGTAGAGAAGCTCTGGGACGGCGGGTTCGAGACGTGGTCTGGTTCTGGATTCCCGAGCTTTTGGGGGACAGCGGACCAGCGCGCGCCCGCTTTGAAGTCATCCGCGGTCTCGCAGTCGGGTGGCAAGTCGCTCCGGCTCCACTTGAGCACGGGTTGCGAGACCCCTGGCCGCACGGTTTCGTGCGTGATCACGATGGCCGCGTCCAGCGCGTTTGCATACCAGTCCGCACACGTGGTATCCGCGAACCACGCGTTGGGCGTCAATTTCTCGTATCGCATCGAAGAACTACCATCGAGCGATTATTACGAGGCATACTACACGATGCAATTCCACAACGGCACGCATTACAAGGTCGTATATTTCGTGCTCGCAAGCGCAAACGTGTACGCGAACAGCAGCGGCGGCCCCATCTATTGCATCATGCCATCGACGCCTGGTACGTGGCACACGTATTCGAAAGAGCTTTGGCCCCTCGTTTCGACCATGTACGCGGGCCAGCCGAGCAACCTCACGAGCATGGAACTCTATGCGTATACTTCTGGCGCGAGCCAGGAGAACATGACCGTGTACCTGGAACGTTTCGGGCTCCGGACGACGACCCTCGTCGACGGGCAGTTCGAACATCCCGATGCGCCAGGTCGCATACAAGGATGGGAACCATCGGGGCCTGCCCACCTCGCCTACTCGGCGACGAGCAAAACGGGTTCATACGCCGGCAACTTCACCAAGATCGAGGGCACGAGCCTGTACGCCCATCATGCCTACCCGGCGATCATCGCCGACAAGAACGTCCGCTTTCGGTTCGATCTCGACGTCGTTAACTGCTCTTCCAGGGCATATGACATGATTTCCATGGTGTTCTCTTACCAGAGCCTGTGGAACGAGTCCGACCACCTGGAGGTGTGGCTCCCCCTCGTGTACAAGCCCATCTTCGCTTTTTCGATAAGTTCCCAGACAGGCGTCGTGTACTTGGATGCAATTGAAGGAGCAAATCCTCCATCGAAAACGTGGCAGCGCATCGACCGGAACTTGCACGAGGACATGAACCGGGCATTCGATCCGATGCATTTGTCTTTCCCTCCATCGAGCTATTTCTTGAGGGACGTGGCCATTATCATGAACAGTCAAGTTGCCGGCGAGCAACTCACGGTGCTGCTGGACGACATCGTTTTCTACACGGAGAACGACGTCGAACCCCCGGAGATCCTGGACGCGAGTCCAAGCACGGCTGACGCGAGGATGGCGATCCCTATCACGTTCATGGCAGATGTTCGAGACACGGGCATCGGGGTGGCCGCGGTAACGCTGGTCTACTCTATGGACGGTTGGACGACGAACTCGACAGCCGCGATGTCCCCCCAAGGCACGGGTGCTCATCCAGGGGCGCAACTCTTCTCGGTCTCGATCACCGTCGGTAGCTTGCTGGACGTGCTCGATGCATCGATCCTATCCTATCGAGTCGTCGCGACGGATGGCTTCGGCAATTCCGCCTCGAGCACCACGCGGATGATCATGGTGAGGGAGATAGTGAACGCGTGGCAAGCCGGCTTGATCGGCATGGGATTGCTCGGTCTCGTCCTTGTCATCATCGTCTCGATGGTCAAGAAACGGAAAAAAGGGGGTGCGACTCCCTCGAACCCGCCGAAAAAGAAGAGATGATCCCGGTCGTTCTTTTGCTTTCTTTATCCTTGCCCATGCTTGTAGTCAATACCCTCAATCGTCGTTCTTGGACCAGTCAGATGATTCTATTGGTGATATAACATCAGGATCAGCTGGAACCAAGAGGAATCCCCTAGAAAGGTTGGAGTTTCCCAGGCACCATGGCATTCTCTCCAAAGGTATATATGAGCTATCTGTTACCAATCCCTTGTATCCGGTCATTTCAACCTTGTAATAACCAGGAGATTGGCAATTATGTTAAAGCAAAAGTATATAGTCGTGATCGAGCAAGACGAGGATGGGATGTATATTGGCAGCGTTCCCGCCTTGAAAGGCTGCCATTCTCAAGGCGATACGCTCGATGAATTACTCAGCAACATGAAGGAGGCAATTGAAGCACATCTCGAATATCTGAAACAAAACCGGGGAGAGCCTCCGCCTGAACGATTCAAGGGGATATCAGAGATAGAGATAGAGGTTTCGTGATGAAATTACCCGCCGTGCCGGGCGATGAGATGTGTAAGGTCGTGTCCAAGCCAGGCTTCGTGATGGTACACCAGAAGGGTTCTCACACCGTTTGGAAGCATGACGACGGCCGGATCACGACAATTCCCATACACAAGGGAAAAGAACTCGGTCGCGGGTTGATTCGGAAGATCCTTTCGGATATCGATTTATCCGTTGAAGAGTATTGTAAAATATCGGAGGAAATCTGATCCTTAAGTACTACTCTTGATAGCATCCAAATATTTCAACAATCCTTGAAAATTCCAGACACCATTATTGACATCCAGGAATCGCCTTTTACACCTCCAAAGAGGCATCATTTCATGGCTACTCGACGGCCGAATATCTTGTTCATTATGGCGGACGACCACGCGTCGCACGCCATCTCGTGCTACACGAGCACGGACGCGTCGCCACCCCGACCAAGAATAAACAACACGCCCAACATCGATCGCATCGCCACTGAAGGCATTCGATTCGATAATTGCTTCTGCACGAACTCGATCTGCACGCCGAGCCGCGCCGTCATCCTCACGGGCAAGCACTCGCACCACCCGTTGAACGGGGTCAAGACATTCCTGCCGATGGACAACGAGCTGCCCAACGTCGCCAAGGACCTGCAGGCTGCTGGATACCAGACCGCGATCTTCGGCAAGTGGCACCTCGGGCTCGGACCGCGGCATTGTCCCAAGGGATTCGACGAGTGGCGGGTTCTCCCCGGGCAGGGCGAGTACTTCGATCCCCAGGTCCACGTGAAGGACCCGGCGGTGCCCGGCGGCCGCGTGGTCAAGGAAAAGGGATACACGACCGACATCATCACGCGGGACACGCTCGATTTCCTGGCCCGCCGCGACAAGTCCCGGCCGTTTTTCGTCATGTGCCACCACAAGGCGCCGCACCGCCCGTGGCTCGCCGACGAGGCGCATTGGAACGCGTTCAAGGATGCCGTGTTTCCCTTGCCAGCGTCTTTCTCGGACGACTACTCTTCATCGAAGGCCAGGGCGAATGCATGCATGCGCATCGAGAAGGACTTCGACTGCGAGGATGTCGACGTGCTCCCGCCGGTCGGTGCCGGGTGGAAGGTGCGTTTATCCCCGCCCCAGCACGTCGAGGACTACATGCTCGAGCCGTTCGACCGGTTCGACGAGGAGGCCGAGACAAGTGGGGTCCACTTCGCGTCGCTCGAGGCGCGCAAGCAATGGCTCTACCAGCGGTACATGCGGAAGTACCTCGCCGTCATCGCGTCGGTCGACGACAGCGTCGGCCAGCTGCTTGCCTATCTCGACAAGGAAGGGCTTGCCGGGGACACGATCGTCATGTACACGAGCGACCAGGGCTTCTTTCTCGGCGACCACGGCTGGTACGACAAGCGGTTCATGTACGAGGAAAGCCTCCGCATGCCATTACTCGCCAGGTACCCGCGGGCCATCCGCCCCGGGACAACGAGCCAGGCACTCGTGCTCAACCTGGACTTTGCCCCGACGTGGCTGGACTATGCCGGCGTCCCGATCCCAAAGGAGATGCAAGGCACGAGCTTCCGCGAGGTGCTCGAGTCCGGCGGCACGGCACCGCCCGGCTGGCGCACGTCAATGTATTACCGGTACTGGATGGAGGCCGACGGCTCCCACAACACGACCGCGCACTACGGCATCCGCACGGTCGGCCCGAGCCGCCCAGCCATGAAGCTGATCTACTACTACGCCGACGGCATGGGCATAGCCGACACGAACCAGTTCGGCAAGGTGCTCGACGGGGCGGAACGCGGCAAGTACGCGCACGCGCGCGAGTGGGAATACTTCGACCTGGACAAGGATCCCTACGAGATGCGCAACGTGTACAAGGATCCCGCACGAAAAGCCGAGATCGATGCCTTGAAAGACGAGCTGCACCGGCTCCAGTCCGAGTGTGGCGACGTTCCTTACCCGGAGGAGGAACCATGACAAGTCCAGCTCCCGCGTCGTTCAACTTGAAGGCATGGTCGAAGGCATTTTTCTCTGGTACCTTTTCGCACGATTTTTTCACCAGGCGTTTCGTCCCGTTTATGTTCGGCTTCCTCATCGGTTGCCTGGTGCTCGCCAACTTGTTCTTTCCACGCAACCCGGACGGCTCGCCCGGGTACATCCCGTTCGATCGGACGATCAGCGGGCAAGGGAACCATGGCGACAATCCCGTAGGGGCCTGGTTCTTCGTCATCGGCCTCATCGGTACTTCAATCCTCCTGGTTCCTTTTAACATCTACGCGTGGCGCCGCATCTCCGCGGCATGCAAGGGCGCGGCTGGCGTGGCGCTGTTCTTCACGATCGCCGGCGCTGTCGGGTTTGCCATGGTCGGCATCTGGGACGAGCGGTCCACGTGCTTGCTCCTCGACGGCACCGGCAATTGCATCTTGAGATCGAGCGATGTTCACGATGTCGGCTCCGCGACCGCCTTCGGGGGAAACTTGCTTTCCATCCTCGTCTACATGTTCCCGATGATGAAGTATCGGGTCAAGACAGGGAAGAACCTCTTTCATGCGTGGGGGCAGGTGGCCCACGTGGTCTCGTTCATTGCATTCTTCGGGATCATGGCGCTCGTTCAAAATGCCAGCGGCATTCCCCCCTTCTTCACGGCCTGGTCGTTCTGGCAGTGGTGCCTGTTCTTGGCGCTCGCCGGGTATTACATCTCGCTCGCGATGCGCTTGCCCCCTGCCGTGCCACCACCCGTCGCTGTGCGTGCCCGTGGAGCGGGGAAAGCGGAGCGTGCATCGGGGCAAGGCTGAAGGAAAACCGCGATCGAGAAAAAAAACGCACGACGCTCGTGCAAGGCAGAGAAGCAGGAGGCCACGTCAGGTTACCGAGAAAAAAATTTCAAGAAGAGTAGTGCTACTTGCCGTTCGCGGGGATGGCCGTGTCGAGCATCGCGAAGATCTGCCGCTCGCGGAAGTGGTTCTGGGAGATGGCGCCACACGGGCAAGCCGCCGCGCACGTGCCGCAACCCTTGCACTGCGCCTCGTTGATGTCCACCTGGTTGCCGAGCTTGTCGAAGCTGATGGCGCCGTAGGGGCACAAGTCGATGCAGCTCAAGCACCTGGAGCACTTCGCCTGGTCGATGACACTAAAGTATGGTTCTATCTCCACTTCCCCGCGGGCCATCAAGGAAGCCGCCGCGCTGGCAGCCCCCTTCGCCTGGGCGACCGCGTCCGGGATGTCCTTGGGGCCTTGCACGGCGCCGGCGACGAACACCCCGTCCGAGAGCGTGTCGACGGGCCGCAGCTTCGGGTGCGCCTCCATGAGGAAGCCGTCGGCGGTTTGGGCGACGCCGATCATGCGGCTCAAGTCCTGGATATCGGGGCGGGGCTCGAGGCCGACCGACAGCACGACCATCTCGACCTCGATCTCGACCGGGCGCTTGAGGAGCGTGTCCTCGGCGCGGATGATCACGTTCTTGTTCGCCGGGTTCTCGTAGACCTCGGACGCCCGGCCGCGGATGAACATGATCCCGTACTCGCGGGCGGCGATCTCGTAGAATTCCTCGTAACCCTTGCCGAACGCCCGTATGTCCATGTAAAAGATGTATATCTCCGCCTCGGGATGCTTCTCCTTGTACTGGCGTGCTTGCTTCATGGCATACATGCAGCACACCCTGCTGCAATACGCGTGCATGCCAGCCTGGCAGTTCCGGCTGCCCACGCATTGGAGGAACGCGATCGAGTGCGGCGCCTTGCCATCGGAAGGGCGCACGGGCTTGCCCATGGTCGGCCCGAAGCTGGACAGCTCCCTCTCCATCTGGAGCCCCGTGATCACGTTCTCGAACCGGCCGAAGCCGTAGGGCGCGTACTGGGTCGGGTCATAGGCGTCGTATCCGGTCGCCGCGACGATGGTCCCGACGTCCAGCTCGATCTTCTTTGGCTTGTCGTCGAAATCGATCGCGTGGGGCTCGCAAACGCTCTTGCACAGGCCGCACTGGATGCAATGGTCGATGTCGATCGTGTACTTGTTCGGGATCGCCTGCGGGAACGGGATGTAGATGGCCTTGCGGTCCTTCATGCCCTCGTCGAACTCGTTCTCGGTGATGACGGGGCAGATGTCGACGCACCCGCCGCAGCTGTTGCATTTCTCTTGATCCACGTAATGGGGCTTCTTGTTGATCGTGACGTGAAAGTTGCCCACGTAGCCAGAGATGTCCGTTACTTCGGCATTGTTGATGATCTTGATGTTCGGGTGCTGGCCGACGGCGCTCATCTCGGGCGTGATGATGCACGCGGAGCAGTCCATCGTCGGGAAGGTCTTGTCGAGCTGTGCCATGTGCCCGCCGATCGTGAGCGATTTCTCGACCAGGTACGTCTTGAAGTTCTGGTTGGCGAGGTCTTTCGCCACGTTGATGCCCGCGACGCCGGCACCGATGACGAGGGCCTCCGGCTTGACCTTGACCTTCATCACGTCGAGCGGCTCGAGGTTGCTCGCCTTGGCCACGGCGATGCGCACGTGGTCCATGGCGATCTCGAGGGCCTTGTCTTGCTGGCGCATGTGCACCCAGGTGTCGTGCTCGCGGATGTTGGCTTGCTCGAAGAGGAACTGGTTCATGCCCGCGGATTTCAGCGTCTTGCGGAAGGTCGGCTCGTGCATGCGCGGGGAGCAAGCGGCGACGACGACGCGGTTCACCACGCCGTTCTTGATGTCATCCTTGATCATATTCTGGCCGATATCCGAGCACATAAACTTGTACTGCACGACTTTCGCCACGTTGGGAAGCGTTTTCGCGTAGGCTTCCAGATTGTCCATGTTGATGACGCCGGCGATGTTGATGCCGCAATGGCACAAGTACACGCCGATCTTGGGTTCCGGGCCCGGTGCGCCTGCGCCTTGCGATGGCCCCGTTGAAGCGGTTTCGCTTGTCATGCGTTGTCTCCTCGTGGGCTTTTCATTTCATGTTCGCCAGGACCTTGTCCATGAAGGGCTTTGGTGATATGAACGGCGACGTGCCCGCGGGCTTGTCGGCATTCGGGAGCAGGCCCAGGTCGTAGGGACTCAAGCCCATAGCGAGCCCGAGCAGCTGCGTGTAGTATATCACGGGAATCGTGAACTCCTGCTGGAAGATTTGCTTGACCTCTATCTGGCCCAGGTCGAATTGTAAATGACAGAACGGGCAGCAGTCGACGATGCAATCGACACCGGCCTCCTTCATGTTCACCAGCTTTTCCCGCGTGAAGTCGAGGGAAATCTCCTTCACGGCCGTACGGACACCACCACCCGCGCCGCAACACATGTACTTGTCCTTGTAATCAATGCTCTCGGCACCCGTGGCTTCCACGAGCTCGTCGAAGAAAGTCGGGCGCTCGTTTTTACCCCATGGACGCGTGTCCGAGGGCTTGAGCAAGTGACAGCCGTAATGCACGGCCGCCCTGATGCCACGCAGCGGGTTCACGACATATCCGGCGACCGTGGCAACGCCGATGTCATTGTACAAGATATCTATGATGTGGCGTGTCTTGGCCGTTCCCTTGAACTCCCGGTTAACCTTCGCGAGGACCTCGTTCGTGGTCTTCCGTTTCTCGGGCTCGTTTTGCATGATGTGGTTTGCTTCGAGCAACGTGCCGAAGCAGCCGTTGCACATGATCGCGACGTCCCGCTTGTCCTGCTCGGCGATCGTGATGTTCCGGGCAGCGATGGCAAGCCAGGTCGGGATGTCGAAGGAACGAAAAACGCCTGGCGCGGGGCAGCAGCTCGCGCCCTTCATGTTGTGGAGGGTGATGCCCAGCTTCTGGAACACGAGCTGGGTGGCCGCCTCGATCTGCGGGTAGCGGTTGGGGGCGACGCAACCGAGGTAAAGGTCGTAATCGCGCGTGATGTCCTTGGCAGGTGTCGACTCGGTCATTTCTTATCCGCCTCCCCTTTGAGCTTCTTAAGCTGTTCCTCAAGCGCCTGGATCTTTTTCGGTGCCATTTCCTTATCTTTCTTGGCCATTTCCTTTTGCATTTCCTCGCCATACGAGATGAGCTCGTCAAATTTCAGTTCCTTGATGATGGTCTGCACTTCCTTGAGAGCTTCTGGATAAGAATGCACGGTCGGCGGGATGGGCTGGAGCTTGAGCGATTTTCGCAAGTTCATCCAGTTCGGGTTCTTCTCGTGGTCGAGTGGTACCCCGTGCCCCGTTTGGAAGAGAAACTTGCACACCGCGATGTGCGGGCCTCTCAAGAAGCCTTTATGGGCAGCGATGTTCCGCATCTTGATGATGATGTCCGTGCTCGGCACGGCCCGGGGGCATCTCTCGTAGCACGTGTAGCACGTGCTACAGAGCCAGAGCAGATCCGACGTGAGCAGCTCGTCCGTGAGACCCACCAAGCCCTGACGTATCAACTCTCGCGTGCGCATCGCCGTCCGGCGGCCGGAAGGACATCCGCCGCTACAAGTACCACACTGGTAACAAGACTTGAACCGTTCGAGGAGCTCGTCCTCGACCACCTGTTCAACGATTTCGTGCGAGATTTTCTTGATAGTTTCACGCTTGATCGACATTTTTCTCTATCCACGTGGCGTCGTTGTGAATGCTATGTGTCTGTATCTACTCAATGAGTGTAATCCTGGGAATTTTAATAACTCTCTTTTGGGCTAGTTTTACAAACGAATGATGAAATAGCTCACGGGATTTAACGGGAGCGCATTACTTTTATTTTCTTCGGATTCACGTTCATGGCTTGAGCATGTCGTAGGTATTCGCACTGGTGTTTCTACGGGCTGTAATAAATTTGTCAATGAACCCGGTTAAAAAAAGAGGCGAGAAATGCACCTGCAATGATGAACTTGGAAGTGCGAAGACGTTTTTACCGAGTTGCACCATTCCATATTCATGGAAAAACGC
>JAUQYZ010000038.1 GCA_030587475.1 Candidatus Sigynarchaeum calidifontis | reverse complement strand
CATGATGAATATGGAAGAGCAAAACGTGCTGAAGAAGATGATGCTGCTTGAAATAGATGAAAGAAAACCATTATCTGAAACAGCCGGATGATCGGTTTCTCAGACAAAAACCGTGGCTTCCGTGCAGCAAGCCGTTCGAATAATAAAGGTGTAAACAGCCTACAATTGTCAATGGGAAGAAAGAATAGAAACAATAGCCCCGTTAGATTCCGTCCTCGATAATTTCATTCGGACATAAAACTAGCCCGTGTTTCGGTTTGTCCATTGCCAATCACATCCCTTTAGTTTACGCGTGAACCGCTGCAATGGTGAACTTACCCACACCCAATAAACATTTTCCATGGATCGAGAGGTTCTATGGACTTTATGGGCCTATTGACTTTATGCTCCTTTGTCAAACCCGTGGAAAAAAAGAAAGGTGGTGGTCCTGGTGGGATTCGATCCCACGATATCCGGTTCGCTTAATTCGCGATGTTAAAAGCGCGGACGTATAAGACCGGCGCTTTAACCAGGCTTCACCACACGGTGGTCTGGCCGCCGTGCTTAAGCCACAGGACCACGCGGTGTTCGTTCAAGGCCAGTTCACGCGCCCGCCATATCCATAGCCGGGCAATCCTTGGCACGTGGAAACGAGCCACGCATGCTCGAAAAATGCGAGGAAACATAAAAGCCTTTGCCCCGAGGGCTACGATCGATTTGGCGATGCCGCTTCGACCTTTTCTATGCTCTTCTCTAGTGCCTTGACGAGCCGGGGCTCGCTGATGAGATCGTGCTCGATGGCACACGCCAGCCGGTGTTTCAAGTCCTTGTCGTCAAGCTCGAGCACCTTCGTGAAGAAGCTTTCGAGCAAGTGGTGCATCTCGAGCACCTTGGTGGCCAGGCCAAGACCCTTGGGGGTGAGCCGCACGCCCAGGCGCTTCTTGTACTCGATGAGGCCCTCCTTCTCGAGCTTGACGAGAAACTCTGTCACCGACGGCGGCTTGACCTTCAAGGCCGTGGCTATCTCGATGTTGTTGATGAAGGCATCCTTGTGCTCTTTCTCCTTGATAATGCGGAGGATGACCTCGAGATATTCCTGGTAGTATTGGTTGAAGTTTTTCTTGTCCATGGCAGCTGCCGACCGAACCGACTCGAAAATGGTCGAAACAAGTCATTTCTTACCGATACGAAGATATAAGGAAATCGATGGAGTCAAGCGGACGTAACCCAGTCGACGTCAAACCGGCAATATCGCATGTTCCGCCGCCGGTTGTTGTAAACAAGGTGGAAGAGGCCGTCCGAACCGATGATGATGGCGGGATAGGAAAAGTGGCCGTCGGTCTCGTCGCGCTCGATGTCCTTCACGACGGGCCAGGTCTTGCCCTCGTCGGGCGAGTACGCGATGTTGAGGCATCGCCGGTTCTGCGCCATGTTGCCGCGCCGGGGGTTATTGTTCCAGACGAGCACGATCTCGCCCTTGACCGTGCGGACGAGATCGAGGGCCGAGTTCGGGTTGTTCAAGGGTAATTGTTCACCGGGCGTCCAGGTCTCGCCCAGGTCCTTGCTCGTCGATCGATACACGTGATTCATGTCCGTGCGGAGATACGCCAGCAACGAGCCGTCCGAGAGCCGCGTGATGGCTGGCTGCTCGTTGTTCCCCTTGGGCAGGACGATGTCCTTGGACACGTGGAAGTTTTCGCCGTCCTCGGTGATCAAGACGTTCGAGACGCCACGGGGGAATCGCACGTTCCCGCCGGGGACAAGCATCCGGTCGCCCAGGATCAGCGGCTTCGTGCGCACGACGAACCCGCGCCGGCCGACGATGAGCCGTGATTCCGACCACGTGCGGCCGAGGTCATTGGACGTTTTGAGATAGAGCTTCGTGTTGAACCAGGGGAACAAGGGAAAGTGGACGACGTCGTAGAACATGTAGAGCTTGTCCCTGTACCAGGCCAACACGGCGTTCCCGTCGGGCAGCTTCGGCGTCTTGTGGATGAGGACGGGCTTCGTCCAGGCACCGCCCTTTATTGGCTTCCACGATGCCATGAGGCCGACGGTCGGGTGTGCCTCGTTCTTGCCGGCATAGTAGACGACCATAAGCTCGCCGTTGGGCAGCTCCTGGATGACCGGGCAATGGCAGTGGGGGTGATCGGGGTCGAACTCGAAGATAGTTTCGCGCTCAAAAAGCATCTATCTTGCACCAGGAGATCTGTGTTGTAGATGGTTCTTATTTCTTCTTGCGGCGCTCGTCGAAGCGATTTCTAGGGGCGATATTCATGGGGATGGCGGGGCCGCGGGCGAGCATCGAGACGACGAATGCCGCGTTCATGACGTAGAACGAGATGAACGAGAAGAACTCGGGGATCCCGTCGTTAAGGCCGAGAGTGTCCGCGTAGTCCGACGACGCGAAGATCCAGATGGCGACGTTCGACGCGAAGAACACGAGGTACGCGATGGCACACCGGCGGGCGCCGCGGCCATCGCCCCACCATTCCCAGATGAAGAAAATGCAAGCGAATGCTGCCGCGATGAAAAAAGTCCCTGATTGTGACAAGTGGTACCTGAACGTGATGTCCTCGTCCGTGAGGATGCCGGCGCCGATGAGCCCGCACGCGGCGATGATCATGAAGCAGAACGCGTTCCGGGCCTTCTTCTGGCCCGAGACGTGCGAGCCGCGGGCGAACACCGCGTACATCGGGATCAACGACGTGGCGCCGAGGACGTAGGCCGCGTTGAATGCAGGTTGGCCAAAATACCCTTCAGGGCCGCAAGCGAGGCTCTGGCGGCCGAGACGACTCAAGGTATGCGCGACGAGGCTGAAGCCCGGGTACATGCTCATGGCGACGACGAGGAGCAAGAACGACAAGCAGAGGCCGGCGGTCGCGAGCACGGCGACGAGACGGGTGACGAATTCCTGTGTGATGAGTGGTGGAGAAGCTGAACGACTCGTGGATCCCGACATGATCGGACGTTACTACGGCGCCGGCGCATAAAAGGCTGGTCTCGTCCCGCCTCGTGGCATCGATTCACGCACGCAAGAGGTTATACCGAGCGCGCGAGAGGATCGCAGCCAGGTGCTTGCCGCCTTCCATCTTGTGGGCAACGAGGGCATGAAGCAATGCCGCGAGCGCGGCCATAGCGAAACCGGAGACCTTCAAGTGAAGAACAATGATCTTCCGTTCCACCGCGCGGAGTAGCTCTAGCAGGGCTTGCCCCGCGGGCACGGGCCCCTCGCCGCGAGGGATGCCGCCATCGTGTAGCGTCGAAATCAAGCGATCGGCGCTTTTAAGCAGGTCCTGGCGTATGTCGTCGAATCCGGTGGAACCGGGTTCCGTTTTCGTTTCGGATCGAACGTCGCTCGCTAGTCGCCGATTGCCTATAGTGAAAAAAAGGCATAGAGATTAATGGCTTGTTGAGTGAGCAAGGGACAACTTTTTTATGCCATGTTACTATAGTGATTATAGAGACCATGGCAACTACAGTTCAACTTCAACCCTCGACCAAGGAGGAACTCCTCGTCATTAAGGCCCAGCTAGAGCAATGGACGGGGAAAAAGAACACGCTGGACGACGCGATACGGTGGTTGATCGAGAAGGCAAGGAGCCCGCCGCTCGAAACCCGGACATCTGTTGCTGATGAATTATTTGGCTCGATCACGGATCTCGGGATCATCATTGATGATTTCAAGGAATCGAGACGGCAGGAGATTTCTCGTGTTGCGAAGTTTTAACCAGGCCATGGGCTCCACAGTCGTGCTCGATACGGGCTTGCTCGTGGAATTCCTCATGGGTACCAAGACGGGCGCCGTCCTGGACGTGATGGTTTTCAAGAACCCGTACATCACGTCGGTCCTCTTGAACCCGCTAGCGTTGATCGAGATCTACTATATCATCCGCAGGAAAAGCACCCCGGAACGTGCCCGCGCCGAGATGAACAAGATCCGGAAGATTTTCCAGATCGCTCCACTGGAAGACTATTTAGAGATCATCGGGGAACTGAAAGCAACGACGAGCATCGCCCTGGCAGATGTTGCTAGCATTGCTCTCGCCGAGTATAAAGACGTGAAGGTGCTCTTCAAGCATGAAGAGGAGATCGATGAAAAACTAAAACATCATGGTTCAGATGCGTTTTTCGGGCGGATCGTCTTCATCGAGGACTTCCCCGTTTACAAGGAGATCGAGAAGAAATTCGAGAAGAAGACGTGAGCGAAGGGTGCACACGCGATTGGGGGTGAATTATTACCACGGCGGGTATTCTGTCCAGTGTCCATGAAACAAACGGAGAGAACCGCACCGAAGGACGCGACGCTGTTTTTCGCATGGTTCAAGCAAGAGAGCGAGGCGTACTGGAAGGGCATCAAGTTAAAGAACGATATCTTCGGCTTCCAAATCCAACCGGGAACCCGGTGGAATCCGGGGTTAAATGACGACGAGATTGCCAGGTACGAGAAGGATATCGGCTTCGCGTTCCCGCCCATTTACAAGCTCTACTTGAAAACAATGAATGGGACCGACAAGAAGACCATCAACATCTACGGGCGCTCCAGCGAGCCGGCGAGGGAAGGATCCGGCTTTTACGCGTATCCCAGGGACTTGGCGCAGGCGCGCGAGATGATCGCCTGGGTCTACGAGTCGTGCCACGTCACGCCCGCGGACGTCGATGCGCGGGAAATCCCGCACATCATGCCAGTCGTGGGGCACAGGTTCCTCGTCATGGATCGCTGCTCGTCGAACCCGGTCCTGTCGATGCATGGCGCCGACATCATCCCCTACGCGTCGAACTTGATGGCTTTTCTCCTCTACGACGTGTTCCACGATGCCGCCCCGGAGCCATCGCTGCCGGCCGACCTCCACGTGAAGTTCTGGCTCGAATGATTGGTAGGCAGCCGGCATCGTCAATTCTCGCAATAGGAACGCTGCGTGTACTTGCCGCATGCATTGCACGCGATCTCGTAATCCCAGTAGGCGTCGCCCGAGTGGTATGCCACGCACCACTGCGCGGCGATCACGAGCACGTCGTCGCTGCCGCAGCTACCGCACCCCGAGAACCCGATGTGATCCTCGAGCGGGTGCTCCGCGGGCCTGATGCCCGTGCCGGCGTACCATGACTGGTGATACGAGCTGCTCAGCTCGGGATCGATGGCGCACGGCACCTTGAAGCGTGTCTTGTAATCGGCGGGAGCGAAGGCAGGGGACGAGGACGTTCTGGTGTCGACCATGGCTTGTCTGGCCTCGATTCAATGACAAGCTTGACAAGAAGGAATCGGGTTATGAAGCCGGCACATTTAGCAACGCCGGGCACCTTTCCTTGACCTTCTTGGAGTATCGCAGCTAATCGACCGGCATGGTTCTCGTGAAATTATTAAAGGTGCCGCGTCGATTTACGATCCATGAGCGCGGACCAACAAAAAGCCGAGCCGCCGTCAACGATAGCCGAGAAAATCACGTACACGACGAAGTCCGCGGGGCGGATCGCCTACATCACGCTGAACAACCCCGCGAAGCTGAACGCGATCGATCGCGACATGATCATGCGCTTCTTGGAATTCCTTCGCGCCGCTGACCAGGACAAGAAGGTCAAGGTCGTCGTCATCAACAGCGCGGGGGACCGGGCGTTTTGCGTGGGCTGGGACGTCACCATGTTCACGAACAGGCAGGGCATGTCGCTCGATGACACGAAAAAGCTCTTGCTCGTGCACGGGCGGGACATAGCACGGACCATCTTCTTCATGAAAAAGCCCGTCGTCATGCAGATCCAGGGCCCGGCGATCGGGGCGGGCTGCATCATGTCGCTGGCGGCGGATTTCCGGATCGTCGCGAGAAAGGAGGGGCTGTATTTCCAGCTCCCCGAGTTGCAAATCAACCTGCCGGGCGCGACGGGGCCTACGGTGAACTCGATCGCTATCATGGGCCTCGCAGGCTCCAAGCGCATGATGCTCTGCAGCGACAAGATCGGGCTGGACGAGCTCGACAAGCGGGGCGCCATCACGAAGATCTGCGAGCCGGGCGAACTCGAGGTCGAGGTGAAGAAGTTTTGCTTGAACCTGGTCGAGAAGAACCCGCTCCTGCTCTACACGCAAAAGGCCATGTGCAACATCATCGGCATGGCGATGACCAGGGCGTTTTACGACCTCGAGAACGAGGTCGCGGACTACGCGTTCGCCAACCTCGGCAGCGAACACCCGCCCGACGTCGACGAGTTCATCCGAAAGCTCTGGACGAAATACGGGCAAGGCTCGCCCTTCTGATCGTGCCCGCGGCCTTCATGGCCTTCATTTCTTGTTCCCGTAATGGTGCCAACAGGTATCGACGAGCTGGGAGAGGAGGAACGCGGGATAGGGAACCGGGAACTCGGGGAGCTCGATCATGGTCAGGTCGATCAGCGTGTTCCCCTCGCGGGACTTTGGAATTATCTGCCAATGGGCCGTCCAAATGCGCTTCGTACCAGGTTCCGGGATGCGAAAATTTGCCAGGATCTGCTCGCGTTGTGCCCCTCGGTCGACGACCTTGATGCACGCACTGTTTTCCCCTCTATTCTTGGCATAACTTCCACTGCGAGCTCCATAAAAGGTATCATTAATAACGTTATAACTTCGTCCCGCCAAGCCACGACCCGAGGGTTTTTTATCGTGGCGGACACATGTTCCCTACAAGGGAATGCGCATCGAGAAACACGTCCTTCGCCAACGAGCGAGACACGACTTGTCTATCGTGTTCGGAAAGGGAACGGTTGATACCATTGCGCGTTTCCTTTTTTTCTCCGCTCATGCCGCTCGCCCGTGCATGTGGTCAAGCTAGGAATGGGATGTCATTCATCCATCAAATGAATCCGCGTCGTCCGCGGATCGTAATCCGGCTGGCTCTTGAACAGAGGCTCGCTGGGATGCTCACGATATTAAAACGTGGATTTTATAAACCAATTGTTTATCCTAGAGTTGCAAAGCTCTCATCACTTACTCGATAA
>JAUQYZ010000017.1 GCA_030587475.1 Candidatus Sigynarchaeum calidifontis | reverse complement strand
GGTCGAGCACGCGTTCCTCGGGCGCGACCTCGTCGCCATCTGCTGCACGACGACGCTCTCGGCCGGGATCAACATGCCCGCGCGGGCCGTCGTGCTCGAGGACTACAAGCAGTTCACCGTGCACGAGCGGGACGTGGCCGACAAGGGGAAGTTCCAGCGACAGGGCAACTCGCCCGCCATGTTCAAGCCCGTCCCCCGCAACGCGTTCCACCAGATCGTCGGGCGCGCGGGGCGGGCCGGGTTCGACGAGAAGGGCTCGGCATACGTCCTCGTGCATTCCAAGGACGAGGCCAGGTGGGTCGAGGGCTACTACTTCAAGAAAGAGAATGGCTCCCTCGATCCCGCCTACGACCCGCTGCAGTCGGCGCTGTCGAGCCGCAACGTCATGCTCGAGCAGCTGCTCGTGTTCGCCAACGAGGTACAGGTGCTGGAGTATGGCGACATCAAGGCGTTCTTTGCCGCGTCGTTCTACAACCACTTGCTCGGCGCGTCGGGGCAGTCACTGGACGCGGCGCTCAAGATCCGCCACGCTACCGCCCGGGACTTGCTAGCCGGGACACGCTTTGCTCCTGGACAATCGATAGCGATTATCGAAGCGGGTAAGGATCGGGTAGCAGGAGCGATCGTCGAAGCATCGACGGGCAAGCGGATAGAGTGCCAGCTCACGTCGGCGGGCGGGTACTCGTGCACGTGCGGTGCCAAGCCCGGCGGCGGGTTCCGCGCGGCGTGCGAGCACTTGCGGCTGCTCGTCGCCGCGATCCTCGAGCGGCGCCCGCGGCTCGAGCCCGCCCTCGATGCAATGCTCGCCGCGGCCCTGCGCGAGGAATGCTACGTGGACTACCTCGTGGACAACGGGTTCCTGGAAGCGACGGGCGAGACCGGGTACCGCTGCACGCCGTTCGGGGCGCTCGTGGCGCGGCTGTACGTGTACCCGACGTCGGCCGTGTTCGTCAAGCGGCGGCTGCTCGAGCGCGTGGCAGAGCCCGCGCCTGGCCCCTTCGAGCCGTGGTTCTTCAAGCTCGTCCGGGACGTGCAAGACGAGCAGAACTCGTCGTACTCGCCGTCGCTGTTCCACGCCGCGTGGCACTGGGCGGACGAGGCGGGCATGGACCTCGTGCTGGAGCCATCCAAGGAGCCGATCCCCGCGCTGAAGGGCGTGATCCCCGCGTCGGACGACCCCGTGTACCCCGGCGACTTCAACAACTTCAAGGCCGACCTGCAGCGGTGGGCGCGGGCGGCGGGAAGGATCGCCGGCCATCTCGGCATGGGTTGGTTGGAGGCGGATTGCTCGCGGCTGGAGCGGCGGGTCGGGCACGGCGTGCGGGCAGAGCTGCTGCCTCTCGTCGAGAACCTCAAGGGCGTGGGGAGGATCCGCGGCCGCATGCTGTTCCGGGCCGGGTGCACGTCCATCGAGGCCGTGCAAGACGCCGACCCCGAGGCGCTGGCGAGGGCGACCGGGCTGCCCGCGCAGGCGTGCGAGCGCATCGTCAACTCGGCGAGGGAATGGCTACCGGTTGAGGATCAAGACGAATCGGGTGATTTATAGCAAAAAGAACAAGGAATAAGAAAGAAACAATTGACCAGGATTCGGTCCTAATGTTTCCTGGCTCTAACCTTTAAGATGATCGCTATGACAACGACGACGCCAGCGATCATTATGGATAAGACGATCAAGAGCGTGTAATCCAGCAAGTTCGGCGGCTCGATTTTCTCCAAAATGCTAAGGTAGACCCGGTTAATGTCAACCGTACTTAGCCATACCACATATAGTTTATCACCCCGCGCGCTCCAACTCAAGAATTCAGTGACATTATGGCCGAATTGATCGACCGTGATCGTGTCTTGCCACGTGCCGTTGTACTTCTTGATGGTAAACTCATTCCTCTTGCCGGTGAGGAGCATCGTGTCCATGCCCATCGATGCAAGCCTCGTGCCTATACAGCTCCTTGTGGGTGATAAGAAATTTCCCGTTACTTGCCACGCGCCACTGCCCGTCCTCGTGAATAAGGTGATGTTGTACGTCGAATTGTAATTCGTGGCCAACATGAAGACCTTCCCGTCGTGAGCCCTGGCGATGTCCGGCCCCCAGAAGGCCCTCTGGTAGCCCGTGATGGCAGTGACGTTTTCCATCTTCGTGATGGCGCCCGCAACCGGATTATATTCAAGATAGATGACCGAGTCGTTATCGGATGTTACACTTCCAGGATGGTTGATCGCTGTTAGATAGATCAGGTCGTCATCATTACTCGCCCACGGGGAGATTTCAAAAATTCTATCCGCGGTGGAGGTCAACAACACGGGTGCCGTCCAATCGGCAGAATTCCAGCGCGATGTGTAGATGGACCAGCCAGCTGTGGGTAGAGTGCTACTAGACTCGCAATAGAAGAGATGCAGCGTGCCGTTATGGCTGATCAGATACGACCTGTGGTGGTAATTCATGGATGTCGTGATGTTGATCTCGTGCCATGTCCCAGACGTCGCGTTGTAATAGACGTCCATCATTTGTTCGTTATCGCGCCGGATGCCGACCAGATGCACGTTCCCGCTGGGATCGAAGCCAACATCATACGAATACCACTTCCACGCTTGATCCGTGTAGTTCACGTTGCCGGGCACGACTAGCTCGATGGTCTCGTTGATGAAGAGCTTGGGATGCCCGTTGACAGTGTATGCGGTAGCCGTGGTGCCGTGGGCACCGACAGCGATGCGTGGTCTCATTCCTTCCCCCATCAACTTCGTCGTGAACTTATACCCGCCGAACTCGTGCGATCCAATGGTCGTGAACGCGGCGAGATCGATCCCAGAATCATGCAAATCTGGGGATCCGGCTTCCGTATCTTCCACCCGAGCAAGCGTCCATGGCGAGACGCACAAGAGAATCCCTGAAAGCAACAAGAATGCCAGCAAGAAACGATGATTTCGTGATATTCGATAGTCCAAAGTTTTTCCCTCACATCATAATCATAAAAACCCTTTCTCGCTCAGTAATATAACGATTTCTCATCACCAGCAAGTGTCGTCTTCACGCGCAGTAATGGAATCTCGAGGCAATCGTCGCTTCTCTATGAAGAAGCACCGCTAAATCGGCAAGAATTCTCAAACGTGGTTCACATGTCGCCGAATGTGGAGGCCCGTCTTATTAGGAAAAAGGAAATCAACCTCTCGAGTAAAAATACTTAGCATCCCCCAATTGTTTTTCAATCAACGAGGAAAGACCGTTGGATGAAATCCGCCGCGAGCGGGATATCTTCTTCCAGCTCCAAGCGAAAGACCGATGGAAACGCGATTTCCCAGCCCCCAGTGTTCGGGGACGGGGACAAGAGGGGATCGGCACTCGGATCAAGACGGAGAAAGAGCTTAATTATGTTCTTCCGAACTTGCAATTGAGCCACCGCTCTATGCACCGAGGAGAATTTCGCCCAATATCTGACTGCACTGAACGATAGCATCGGGTTTCGAGCCTCTACGTACCTTCTCAATTCCCTCAACCATCCTCGCATCTTTGGGGATGACTCGATCAATTTATCGTCGTTGTTATCATACATGTGTATTTATGCCTCTTCGTGGGATATCATCCGGGACGACGAAAAATCTATCACCTCGATTGAAACCACGAGTTATTCTTCCTAATACTCCCTTATAAGTTAATCTGGCAAAATAGTTACATGTCAGTATCCAAACAATGAATTATCCACTCATACCAACCACCGGTTCTTGGAGACTACATGTTCACTGGAGAATCATGCCACCTCGTGGAGATGCCGGCGCGAACGTCCTGACATGTTTTCTTAGCGATGTCATTTCCGTTGATATGTATCGCTCCAACATAGCTTCGAGATGACCATCGCCAAGGAAACCCTGGACAAGGCGCGGGCGTGGT
>JAUQYZ010000005.1 GCA_030587475.1 Candidatus Sigynarchaeum calidifontis | reverse complement strand
GTCGCTCGTGAAACTCGAATCAAAATCAACCCTTGGATTGATGATCGAGAATCGTTTACCGCAGTTTTTACATTTCCAAAGTACTTTCTCGTGTTGCTGGATTCTACGTACCGTCGGCGTCCCCAAATCTTGCCGATCGATGATTTTATGATTACAGCAAGCGAGTGTATCGTGCCCGCAGGCGATACAATTGATGGGCTTGAAGTCCTTATCCGAAACGCTCGTGTATTCGACGATCACTGCTTGATCTCCATCAATATTCATGCCATGACATGTGTTCTTGAAGAATTTGAAGTTTTCGGTCGTAAACAAGATGAACGATGTGGAGCCAGGCGAAAAAAACGTAAATATGTCGGTAAGACAAAAATAAATGGTAAGCGATCTACCTTTTAATCCGTATTATCATTTTTTTCTGCTAGAATTGAAAAAAGCGGTGTTAATCTTGCGTGTTCTTGAAAATAGTGGATAATGCTAATGTAAATATGATCGAAATGTAAATTACTCTAGACATCTTCTCGAAAAATGATTTGCTTTCCCGTGATGGTTTAATATTCTTGATTTTCGGCATCATGGCAGTTTCAGTGAACACGAGAAGACCTCCGTGCGACTTGATTATCTCCCCCGTGTCTCGACGTTCCTTCCCAAATGTTTTAGGATTACCATCCTTCGAGGATGTTATACAATAAAGGTGGATCACATGCCTCAGATACGAAAATACGTCCGGAAAGACGAGGGAAGCGATGCAAAAGGCAAGGTGTGCAACATCAAGGGGTGCAGCGCGCCTGCAGTGCGGTCGTTGTCGAGGGAAGCGTTCGACGAGTATCTCCAAGACGCCGGGCTGGAATTGAAATCCGAAAAGGAACGCAAGATCACGCCGTGCGATGCGCATTACAAGGCAATGAAGAAGAAAAAGAAGAAGGACGACAAGATCCTGAAGGCAAAGCACGGCGCGGGTGCGATCTCAAAGGTAGGTTCGAAAGGAATAGGGGCACAAAAGGGGTATTTAGAATAAGCATGGCTCGATTCCATGTTACCATGTCGAGCCGTCGAGGAAGTCAATCACGAATTTCTTCCATTTTAATGCATCGGCACAAAACGACTTGATCTTGTCTTCTGGGAACGGATCATCTGGTTTTTGGCGCAATTGATCCGCCGCGGTCATCCATTTATTCATCGACAGCTGGAGCAGGTTGAATCCCGACGCGTTCATGAGGAGGGGGATGTTGGCCGCGAACTCGCGTATCTTGCCGATGCTGAGATACACGACGCGGTTGATCTCCTTGTTCATCGCGTTGTTGATTGCTTCATCGATGCGTTCCTCGATGGTGATGGTACGGATGACATCGTTCTTTTTATCTTGCTTGGCAATAACTTTATTGATGAACGCGAGCGTCTTTTTCTTGTATTCATCTATGATGCCGTCGATCTTGTCCGCGATCTCGTGGTTGCCCCAGACGGTGATCTCCACACCCCGTTCTGTCGACTCTATCTGGTAGAACTGGTTGTTTTTGTTCAAGTAGATGGCGAGATCCCCTATTTCTTCAGTAACAGGCCGCGAGAAGATGACACGCGATGCTGCCCCGTTCGTGGCATGGGTGGCAGCGTGAAATGCCTCATTCTTCTTGCAGCCGGCCGGGATACCATCGATCGTGACCTTTTTATTCGTCCAGACCTCCTTTGCCTTTTGAAAGCTTTCGAGGACAGTCATGCTCTTTGCCCCGGAGAAATTACATCGATAATGATACTAATCCTATTTCGAGTTTTCTGTATATAAACATGGTATGGGGATACAGATAACGCTCATTGGTGCCACTCCATGTTAGAGTTTCAGTTGGCTCGCGAGTTTCTCCATTTTTTCGCCGACGCGATCGAGATCTTCCCTCTTTGCTCCGATACCAGCGTTCAAGGTCATGTATGCTACGGGATACGTGTCTATGCAGCTCCCGAACTCGCCAGGAAACACGGCCCGCGGGCCGGTCACGCGCAAGGTATAGAGTTTCCCGCCGATATCTCTGGGCAAGCCTTCCAGCGTGACGGCTGTAGCGACGGGATTGTCGACTCGGAGGACGCGCTGGCCTGTCCGGCCGGCAAAGTTTTCGGCATGCTTCTGGAGGGTTGCACGGTGCTCTTTCTGTTCCACCATGAGCTTTTTATAGCCGGCCAAGCCATAGGTGAGCGCGGCGGCGAGGAACTGCACGATTGGTTGCGCGGTGGCCCTTCCTGCATACGAGCGACCGACCGATTCGATCCGATCCTTGAATTGAGAGCATATTACGGCGCCACCGACGGGCGTCAAAAAGTTCTTGTCGGTGCTCTGCACGATGTAATCGATGCGCCCTGCTTCCATCGCCCCCCTCAAGAGTTTTAAATAAGCGTCGCTCTGCAAGCCATAGGAATTGTTCACGACATGGGGAATTCCAGCGTCCTTTGCAAGCTTCGCAATGCCCTTGATGTCATCGGTGGATCTGGGCGGGAAAAAAGCGGTTGTCGACAAGATGGCTGCTGTCTTGCTCGTGATCGAATTCTTCACAGCTTCAACGGGAACGATGACTGCATCCCCGTCCAGGTGGCCCTCGACGACCACGGGCCTAAACCCGGCAAGTTCGATACCCTTGAGCGGTGACTTGTGATCGACCCGGGGATAAATTACCTCAGTTCTTTGCCACGGATCACCGGGCGTTTGCTCCATCCAAGCCCGGTGAATCGCAGCGAGGCATAAAGCAATGCTCATGCCCGATGCTAACGGCAATACCATCGATGTATCGACTGCTGGCAAGCCAATTCCCTTGATCAAGCTCGTGGCGACGCGATTGGCGAGGATGTGGAGCAGCGATCCACCTGCTGCCTTCGGTTGCACTGCGGATATGTCGCCACTTCGACCAACCCCGTGAGCAAATCCCGCTGCAAGGGAGAGCACGTATTCGCTGGCTGTCCGTCCCTCCCGCTCGCCGACACGCGCTGCAGCCTCGTCCTTATCCGTGTCCATGCTAGAGAGCAAGGTTAATAAAAAGTTGATCTGCCTTGCAGTCCAGCCATGCTCGGGAATGCAGCGATGTTCAAACAACTGCTTGATGTCATCGAGCTGGTCATCAAGTATCATCAAGCCACGCTCGAGGATCCCCTTCTCCATCAAATCCTTGAGTTTTTCGCGAAGCGGGTCCTTCAACATGGCTGATCATCTGGCCGATTTATTGTATAGCTGCCATTGCTTGGTGATTATTATTACGCTTGTACTTGGTTCCCTTGTTCAGATCTTCCCTTCTTTCGTCCTGGTTTTTTCATTCCATTCTGCAAACTTCTTGTCCAATTCGTCGATGAATGCGATCGTGTTTCCTTTTCCGAACATGATCTTGTCGTTCTCTATGATAAAACCGAACTGCTCCGCCCAATCGACGATGTTCTCCCAGATAAATGCCTCATCAACTTTTAGCAGTTCTGCAAGCTGTGATATCGACAAGCTTGCCGAAACGTTGACAATCTTGCGCAATTTTGCAACGACATCGAGTTCCTCGAGAGGCCGTGGTCTTTGTACAGATTCGTTCATCTCCCTGCCCTTTTCTTGGAGACGCAAATCACCCTGCTCTTGCGTCGAAGAAGACAAGTTTCGTTCTCCCTTTTCCTTGATTTCCTTCTTTTCTGGATGCTTGTAATCCCAGATGATGCTGATCACGAGCAATAATCCAAGAAAGCCTAGTAACGGGATCGTGAGGTTCGTCTCATCAAGAAACAACTTGACTTCCCCTATCCTTGGAATGATGCCGACGACCTTCCCATACACCTTGTCCTCTGGAACGAGATATGCATCTGGGCTGGTGTTTGCATCCCCTTGGGTCGTGAACTTCCACACACCCCCCGAATACGTCTTGTTGATCACCCGGTGGACGACCGGCTCGGATATCGGAAAATCCCATAGGCCTTTCGTCTCGTAGATGATCACGTCACCCGTCCTCGCTAGGTGATCCCCCGCGATGATCTCTCCAGGTGGGACATTGTTCACGAACAACACATCGCCGCGATGAATCGTTGGCTCCATGGATCCGGAAGTGACGACGACGACGGGAATTGAAGTGCGAAAAGCGACTTGCATGATAAGATACGCGGCGTAGGTGCCGCCGAAGATAGCAGCGATGACGATGATCGTCGCAAGTAACTGCTTCTTGCCCTTTTCCGTGTTGCTGCCACCACCGGTCTTAGATGCCGATGCCGATCGTATTTCCGATGCCCGCCAGGATGATCGTCGCGCCCTCGTTCGTCCGCTTTTCGATGGCGACCTTGATGCGATCCACGATGGTTTTCACGCTCATCGAAATCGACTTCTTCATGGTCGTTATCGCGTCGACGAGGTTCTGCTTGCACAAGTATGCGTCAACGGGGATCTTGTTTTCGGTGCTGGTTTCTTCAATCTTGAACTTCTCGTTGCCAATCCCGCCGATCGCCGCACCGACGCCCTCGACTATCGAGCCAGACTTGTCCCCCTCGAGCTTCATGGCAGCATCGACCATGAAGATCCGGTCGACCTTGCCATCGAGCTGCTGGACCAGCATCTTGATCCCCTCGCCGGGTTTTCCAACGGTGCCGCCAGGGCCCATGGCCCGGATCACGTGAACCGTGCGTTTCTTGTATTCAACCTTCTGCACGATGGTTTCCTTGCATATCTCGCTTGCGGTGACCCCTGACGGCTGGATCGAGCGGATGAACGTCGCGGCGACTTGCGGTCCGAGCGCGTCGCCAATGGGTTGGCCATAATAGAACGCTTTCGCTGCCTTGACGTACGCTTCTGCCATTTGCTGGATGATCTTGATCTGCATGGCGATTTGCATGACGAGGATGAGGCTCTGCGATTTCTTTCCTTGGATGAAGAAGTGGCGGACGACCCGGTAGACCATGTCAACCGCCATGGCCGCCTCGATCAAGTTTTCCAAGTTGTGGCACTCGCGCGGGGAGATCCCCGGGACGAGCATCTTGACGGCATCTTCCCATCGAGATTCCCGAACATCGAGTAGGTGGTCAATTTTTGGGATGATGCCCGCTGGATCAAGTGATACGGGCTCGATCGTGGCAAATTGGAAGAATTCATCGAGAAATTCATCGAGCTCCTTGGTGCTCACTTCGCTCTGCTCCTTATCCCTTGCATTTTTCTTGCGGAGTTCGATGATCTTGTTTTTTGTCAGTGATTTCGTTTCCTCCCGCATCTCCTTGAACTTGATCAAGGCACCTTCAAGCTGGCGGCTGTAAGTCCAGTATTGGATCTTTTGTCCATAGAAAATCGATAAGAAAATGAATCCATAAAACGCGAGATTGAGAATGATCTGCCAGGGTTCTGCTTGTCCTTGTAGTATCATTGAAATTCGCCTCCAAGGCGTGATATTCTAAGGGCGGCGATTGCGCAAACGCGAGTCGCCTCGCGTCTCATCATGACGAGCGAGCTGCCTATTTTACGATATAAGATCGGCTTTATTTGATTTTGCGGGTTTTTGAACATGTATCGATGTTGAATGATACCCGGAACCTACACGATGTATTGGAATGATGACACATTCTTGCTCTCGGGATTTCTAGTGCTCGTCACGTTCGTCGCCTTGACCTTTTATGCGTATGTATTAAGCATAATGGTCTGGCATCACTATCGCATCAAGCAGCGTGCATCCAAGTTACTCGCTGTTCATGGCGTTTTTGAAGCAATTTTTCTTTTACTTTTGATCATTGGCTTTCTTGATAATGTTCATTCGCTTGTCGTTTTTTCCTTTGCTATAGATGTCCTCATCGTCGCGTGACATGCTTCAATTCAAGAATCTTCGTGATTATCTCCAGATGGAAATTGATCACGTGGAGATTGGCGATAAATGGAGGGTGCTACTCGTCTCGAAGCAATACAAGTTCCTTTTTTTCCAGTTCAACGCTCACATGCTGGGACTTGTACTATTCGCCACGGGATTGGTATATGTCGTGATCGAGGGCTTTGGCTTGCTATCTGCCGTTTTCTTCTCCACGGCGATTGTGCTCTTCATGATCGGAAAGGATTGCCAGTTGCTAGGCTTTTTCTATCCCGTTCCGCAATGGAGGAAAGCATTGGAAGGAAAGTGATAGTGCCACATGTCAAGCTGATCGGCAGATGCCTATGCCGCATGCGAGCGCGATGCAAATCTTTTTAATCGGCACAAGGTTTATGGCTTTGGCAAATCGACGCGCCGAGAACCCGAGTGCCCGGGCGTTTTAATCCCGACGTTTTCCATTCCAGCGCGAGTGGTCAATCTATGGGAATCAAGAAAATTTTAGTATCGACGTTCAAGAAAGAGGGGATAGTCGACTTCGTCAAGGCTCTCAAGGACGAGTTTCACGTCGATGTCTTGTCATCCGGCGGCACGGCGAAGATCTTGCGATCCGCGGGCATCGAGGTGCAAGACGTGTCCACGTACACGGGCGCGCCGGAACTGTTCGGTGGCAGGATAAAAACGATCCATCCCCGCATCGCAGGGGGCTTGCTGTTCAGGCGGGATAACCCGCAAGACATCGAGGAAGCCAATGCGAATGCCATAGAGAGCATAGACATGGTCGTGTCCAACCTGTACCCGTTCCAGGATGTCATCAAGAATCCCGCCACGAGCCTCGACGAGGCGGTCGAGATGATCGATGTCGGCGGGCCGACAATGATCCGCGCCGCCGCGAAGAACTTCGCGCACGTGACCGTGGTTTCCAGCCCTGACCAGCACGCGCAAGTCTTGAAGGAAATGCGGGAGCATGGAGGCGACACGACGCTAGAAACCCGAATGAAGCTCGCCATTGCCGTGTTCAAGACAATGGCGGAATACGATGCTTCTATCTTCAAGTACCTGGAGACGCATGCCCTTGCCGGTGGATCGCCTGAGAAATTTCCCGACGTGCTCGTCAAGGTGTATGAGAAGGTGCACATGTGTCGGTATGGCGAGAACTGGGATCAAGCAGCCGCGTTCTACACGGACATCGATTCCAGGATCGGCATCGGGAACCTGGGCAAGCTCTGGGGAAAGGAGATCTCGTTCAACAATTATCTCGACATCGATTCGTGCTTCCAAACTCTCCTGGACCTGACAGAGTTCGAGCACGCGTGCGTCATCTTCAAGCACACGAACCCGAACGGCGTGGCGGTCGATTCGACGTCCCAGCTCGAGGCTTGCAAGCGGGCGTTCAGTTGCGACCCGCTCTCTGCATTCGGGGGCATTTGGGGATTCAACAAGCCGGTCGAGCCGGAGGTTGCCCGGTTCTTGATCGAGGAGAAAAACGTTTTTATCGAGGTGCTCATCGCCCCGAAGATTCCGGATGCTTCGCGACAGATAATGGCGAAGAAGGAGAATATGCGGGTCTTGGAATTCGGCGACCTTCTTTCTAAACGCGATGAACTATACAAGAACCTCGATATGCGCGGTATTCTCGGGGGAATGCTCGTCCAGGACTATGATTGGGGCCCGATAGTCAAGGACTGGAATGTTATGACCAAGCGGCCAGTCTCCGGGGAGGAAAAGAAGACCCTGATCTTCGCTATGAAGATCGCGAAGTGGGCAAAATCGAACTCGGCGGTGTTCGCCCGGAGCACGCCGACAGGAATGTATACCATTGGAATCGGTACCGGCCAGCAATCTCGCGTGCACGTCGTGAAGCTCGCACACGGAAAGGCACTTGAATTCGGCCACGAAACGAGAGGGAGCGTGATGGCCACGGACTCGTTCTTCCCCTTTCCGGACGGCCTGGAGGCAGCCGTCGCTGCCGGCGCCGTGGCCGTGCTCTGCCCCGGCGGGTCGATCCGCGACAAGGACGTCATCAGCAAGGCCGATGCCTTGAACGCGTCGCTCGTGTTCACCAAGAAACGCGTGTTCCGGCATTGACCACGGCATTCTCTTGCATGTTCGTACTATAACTCTTTTTTATCGACACGCCCTTTCATATAACGAGCCTTTCCGATAAACCATTTAAGTTATAGTTGCCTTCTCTAGGCATTCTACATACTACTTGATACAGAAACGGGAATCTGCATGAGCCGACACCGGATTAGAAAGGCGATGCTTGCGGGCATCGTGCTGGTAACCTTGATTCTCACGAGCCAATGGCTTTCCTCGGAATCATTCAACAAGGCATCGAATTCAAACGACAATCAAGGCGGTTTTAACCACGGGGCGATCTCGAGCAGCGCGGCCAACGAGATCGTGCAATTGACAGGAACGAACCAAGTCGTGAGGTATATCGCGCAGAACGGGACGGCCGTGAATGTCGGGAACACCCCTGCCGCGAACAATTTAACGCTACCCGCCACCACCGCGCCCGCCACGGTGCTCGATGCCACGAACACGTCGCTCAAGTTTGACATGAACCCGTTCACGTCGAATCACACCATCGAAAAGGATTCTGGCTATGCGTACCCGCACCGGAGCACGGGCACCACGTGGCTCAACACGTCTGCTTCTAGAATGCCGTACGCGCTTCAAATGGGAAATGCAGCCCCGGGTTCATACAAGTATCTGAATCTCGAGCCGCTGAACGTTCCCTGGGTGATAAATTCATCTACAAACAATGTAACCGTGAATTTAGAGTATCCGGGCATCGGTGTCATTTCCGGGAATCAATCAATCCGGATCGACATGCTGTTGAAGATGGCGTTCAACACCAGCGTTGAAATGAACGTCTGGGTGTATGATAATCGATACGGCCAGGGATGGGTGCAGGCCAATACCGCTCCATTCATCTACAAGGGTGATTTGTCTTTAACGCCATTCACTCAGACGATTGATATTCCAGATTTTCACGCCCAGGCACTCCGCATCTTGAATCCTTGCATCAACGTGAGCTTGCGATTCTCCGCATCCAGTCCGTTCAAGGCTTTACTATACCAAGCGAAAGCGAAATTGTATCAAGCACACGAAATCGAAATACATGCGGACAAATGGGTCGCCTTGTCATTCGACTTGCGCGGGAATGCATGGGTGAGCGGTTTCTTGATGCACGTCCGCTCCTTCAAGCCTACATCCGCGGAAAACCTTCAGATGGCGGTCTTCCGGACGAACAACTCCGCGATTACCCTCAACCAGATCACCGCCACGACCACGACGCCCCTCTATCATCGCCCTGATCTGGGTCAATTGGTCGCGGGTACAAGCCGGACGTTTACAAATTACGCGCAAGACAAGATTGCCTGGTTCAACTTCACGGCCCCCGTTTATATGACCACGGGTAACTATTTCGTGGTGCTCAACAGTACCGTGCCTGCCGGGCAAAGATACAGCATCGTCGTCCTCCCGTGGGAGGACACCACCGGTGCGATCCCGAGACAACCGGAGGTCAATGGCCACACGGTCGTCACCTCTACGAACGACGGCTCTAGTTGGGCGTTGTACACGGTCACCGTTTCATCATCGCCCCACGTGGTCGACGGGGCACCGTTCAAGGTCGGTGTCCGGCGCGGGCTTATACCCTCCGATGTCGATTTGAAGATCAACGCCACGACGGTCGGGAACTGGCACATGTCGACGAGCATTCCGTTCTCCTCCACGAATTACGAGTGGGGCCGCGGGAACTGGTCGGTAACCAGCTTAAACGCGCGGACGACAACATCCACGCTGACCTTGCCTATCACGTGGAACCAGACTATTCTTGCGAGTTTCACTTATAACGCGAGCTCGCGCATGCTCATCTATGCCGAGGACCCCGGAGCCTCTTTACTCAAGCTGTCCCGCGACGCGCCTCTCTGGAAGGTGAGCTACCAGTTCAACAAGACCAACTACGCGGGCTGGAACGGGCTGTACTTTAACTTCACTTTCCCAAACGACTGGAGCGTGCTGAACGTCACCTACCCCGATGGAGCCAATTATTACCGATCGGAATACCTCTCGTCGATACCCGGATCACGAACGATGTACCCCGTCAACCGCACGTCGATCAACGGGCTCGACCCGGGCCTCCAGCAGCTCACGTACGTGTCGTGGTTCAATAGCCCGAATTATACGAAGAGCGTGAACACGTATCTTCGATACAATGCCACAAACTTCTACAACACGGCGCATTTCGCGAACGGGGATAACATGTCCGCAAGGGTCTCCGTCCAGACAGCATCCGGTATGGCCGTCTTGAACGGCCAGGTGAACTTGACGCTCTTCTACCCTAGCGGGAGCCAGGTCACCACCGTGACGAGTTCTGTCATCAACAGCACGGTCGGTTTCGTTACCAAGTACAATTTCGACGATGCAAGCCTGCACACGTTCGCCGGAACGGCTGTCGGCCGTCACTTGGCCCGCGTGTTCTGGTTCAACGGCTCGGAGGCCGGCATTTACTTCCACGACGTTTTCAAGGTGAACTACACGGTGATTGACTATCAAGTGGACGAACTGCTCCCTGAAGGTCTCAACCAGGTCAGCGGGTCGTTCATCTCCGGGGCCAACGAATCGATTCCGACGAACATCGTGCACGTGTCTATCGACAAGGATGACGTCGTGCCGGTCGGCATCGTCGTCAATAAAACCATCGGTGATATCATATTCGCTGAATTTAACCAGACACAAACTGTTTTCAATCCAAATGAGAATATCAGTTTTTTCGTGAAGTTGAAGAGCACATCTTTCGGATTAACACACCAGGTATGGACGAACGTGCAGATCGTCCAAGCTTTCCAGCCGGATCGGATTATAATGAACTTGTCAACGTCGCCTGTCGTTTTTAACTCTTCTGGTTACTCGAACTCGGAACGAACACTCGCCCTTTCTGGCACGTTCCCAACACTGTTAGGGCCCGGGATCAACGCGCCCTTGCGCAACTCGCTCTTTATGACGCGGGTGATGATCTACGTGGACGGATACCTCGCTATGACTTGGATGTCAAACGAAAACGAGCTATACGCCGTGAGAATGGAGAATGCGACGGACGGAAAGGTACTCGCCACAAAAATCATCCGGAATTACACGGGCACCAGCTTCTCCCAGTTGTTCAAGCGAGCGAACGAGACCGTCTACAACCAGGAGACCTTGTTCATGATGCTTCTCGAGAGTTCGGGCGGCGTTACTTTGCCATATGTCTTGACGCGCACATTTACCAATTCCATGACAAGCGTGATCAAGGAAATGACCGCGGAACCTATAGCCGGCGACGTGCTCACGATCAACAACAGCGTCGTGCTGTCGGGCAAGCTCTTCCTCGAGGACGGGAAGGTCGTGAACGGCACTACCGTGCAAGTGAGCAGGTGGAACGGCACCGCCTGGGCTCCATATTACGTGATCGGTAGCACGACCAACAACTCGCTCCCCACGAGCAACGGCACGTTCAGCGGCACGTTCCGGTTGCCCTTGGCCTACAACCGCACCATGACCGTCCGCTTCACGTGGGCGGGCAATCTGACCGTCGATCCCACGACCTCTTTCTTGGTGGTCAACATCACAAAGTATGACCCCGGCTTCAAGATCGAGGTGCGGGCATCCAGCATCGTCGTCGTGGGCGGTTCTTACAGGAACTTTTACACTTTCATCGTGAACAACACGGGAAACACGACGCTTATGTTCGATAAAGAAGCATCTGTTAGCAGCGAGCACATCACCGGAGAAATCGCCTCATGGATCAACGAGGGGCTGCTAGACATCGCTCCAGGTGAGGGATTCACCTTCACCTTGGTTCTAACCGCGGAGAATCCAGGTATCTCTCGAGTTCTCTCGGCAAGCTTCACGATCGAGCTGCACGCTTTCTCGATCGAGACCAAAGAAGAATTAAACGTCGCTCAAGAGTTCACGGCATCGGTGAAACCGCCAGATCTCGGCGACCAGCTCGCGTCGGTCTGGTACCTGGGCTACTTCTCGGTCATCGGACTGCTCGTGATCCTCGCCCTCTTCTTGTACAAGCACGTTTCGGCCCAAGCAAAGCGATTAACTGGAGCCGGTACCCTCGGCAAGGACAAGGCAATAGCAAAGGGCCCGGAAATACCCTACACGATCAAGAAAGGTGCTGAAATCGCTAAACCAGAAGGAGAAAAGAAATACAAGTCCATCGACGAAGCGATGGCAGAAGTCAAGGGGCAAACCGGCAAGGATGCAAGGGCCGGGGAAGAGGATTCTAGCGAGCAAGATACCGGGGAAAATGGCACGGGTGATGCCGAACCGGCAGGAGATTCGGAGAAAGATGATGCCTAGACTCCCTTTCTTCTCCTCTATCAAACAACTTCCTTGTTTTTTTCCCGCTTTTCATCGAGGCAATGCAAGGTTCGCTTGAACCGTGATTACTGTGGCCGGGCACGAATCGTGTAGGAAATGGATTAGAAAGGGGAATTCGTTGAAAAAGAGCCCTTTACCGACTTCAAAACATCCGCTCCATGGTCAGTTAAGCGCTGTTTGTGCCCTCTTTCCATGCTCATTTCCTTTATTCAATAATTTTTTAAGGTTTTACAAGGAGAGGATTATAGATTTAAACGATCGAAAGCCGATTGATAAACATGATCGATCCCAAAGCTCTCAAGGAAATCGTGAAAAGATTTGCTTCACGTGAAGACGTTAGGGGCGTCATCATCACGGATAACGAAGGCTTGCCAATCCAGACAGATCTACCCACGGCGACCACTGAACTCGTCGCCGCCCAGGTGACGTCACTTGTTGGCAGGGCAAAGAAGGTCGTCGAAGGTCTACAAGAGGGAGAGCTACATTTCTTGAAGTTAGAGACCGATAAAGGCGAAGTTCTCATCGCGCCCGAGGATGCGTGGATCCTCATCGTGCTCCAGGGAGCATCCGGTTAAGTAGTTTAAATGTTTGCTCGGTTTTCCTTGGATCGAGCTGCCTATTATCGTTGCTTTTATGTAATTCCCTCATTTTTCCCGCGCCGGCTAGTTTTATGTCCGAATGAAATTATCGAGGACGGAATCTAACGGGGCTATTGTTTCTATTCTTTCTTCCCATTGACAATTGTAGGCTGTTTACACCTTTATTATTCGAACGGCTTGCTGCACGGAAGCCACGGTTTTTGTCTGAGAAACCGATCATCCGGCTGTTTCAGATAATGGTTTTCTTTCATCTATTTCAAGCAGCATCATCTTCTTCAGCACGTTTTGCTCTTCCATATTCATCATGATACGAAAA
>JAUQYZ010000350.1 GCA_030587475.1 Candidatus Sigynarchaeum calidifontis | reverse complement strand
CAGCGCCTATAAACCGTCACGACGATGTAATTTTCCCCCTTCCCAACGACGTGGTGCGGTTTCGACCTGGCTTGCACCTTCATTTTTCGCCCGCACAACTCGCACGTCGGCGTGGGATTAAAATCGAGCTCGATCCGCTTTCCATGAAACCGTCTTTGGAATTTCTGCACCGCGCGAGACATGTACCCATATCCGCACGAGGAAATTTGAATGTTTCGCCCTTTTTGTCGCCGTCAGGTGCCTTTGTTAAGAAATTAAACAACAACATCAAGATCCTCACGCCCGGCGCCTTCATGCTCAAGCTCTCGACGCTCACGAACGATGCCGTGCTCAAGCGCTATTATAAAGCGATGGAGAAACGACTTACTGACTATTCCATCCAGTACATCTTGTCACGGAAGGACATTTACCCCGCGGCCAAGAAGCTGTCATGGCTCATCGACCGCACGGCAGCCCTGGTGAGCGCGAGCGAGGGAGGGGTCGAGTCAGGGGCGAACGCGTCTATGGACATCGTCAAGTCGAAAACTGCCTACCTCACGACAGGTGGTCTCGACGAGGCTGCGATGGCCAAGCTCCGCGTCGCTGATGTCTACATTTCAGGCACCTTGGCTCTGGACAAGAAGGTTGCGAGTTCCATCGAACCATTCAAGGAATATCTCGACAACCTCAAGGTGCACGTGACCAAGCTCGACGAGATGCGGAAACACATCCTCGGCGAGGATCTGCTTTCCGCCTTGAACGCCGTGAAGCAGCTGGACAGCGACTTGATCGAGGACATCATCCGTGCCAAGTTTGAATTCAAGGACGCCTATCCGTTCCTCTATGTGCTCACCGCGTTGCAGATCTACAAGGTCACCTTCTTCAAGTCATACGTGTACCTGTTGCACGGCGACTTGCTCAATGCGTTCACGTACCTCACGGAAACGGCGTACTGGGGCTCTCAGAGCCACCAGGACCAGGCCGTCCTCAACGCGGTCTACATGAAGGCGATGCTCTTTTTCTTCAACTTCACCGACATTTCCGACTTCTACATCAAATCCATCGAGCACTTCGAGTATGCCCGGTATCTCGCAGAGAAAATAAATGACGTGGAGATGCAGATCAAGTGCTTACTGGCCAAGGCCATCGCATCGTACGAGGTCGAGCGCCCAGAGGATGCCCAGGATTTCATCAAGATGGTGCAAGACTTGTCCATGAAAAATACCGAGGCGGCGGTTATCGCGTTCTCCGAGATGGCCGATTACTTCTTGATCTTCGGAAAACCGCAGTATTCCGTTTTTCTCTACGACGAGGCTCTCGAAGCCGCGGTCGTTTCTGGCCAAGCGCACAAGAACCGCTCCTTGATCGAGCGTATGAAGAAATCATACATCATTGCCGGGGTGCGCATGAACGAGATTGTGAAGGGGGGCATGCACCTGGACAGCCTCATAGACCAGTCCTTCGACATCAAAGATAAAGCCAAGGTCGACCAGTACAACGAGCAGGTCATGCAACTTGCCCAGTTCAACAGCCTCATGTACGAGCCATTCCCCTATATCTACAACGATTGGACGCTAATGACAAAGGTGAACGATGCTCTCAAGGACGAGCTCGAGCTCATCAGCATCGAGAACCAGGGCGAGTTCAAGTCGACCGTGGTGGCATATTCCTCGACATTGGGTCTCGTTGGATTCGTGATACCGAAGAAAATCGAGCTTGCCGGACCTCCTGAATCATACACCTTGAAATTGACGAAGGGCGCGAGCATTAAGAGCCGCCAGGTGACCGGCGATTTGTTCGAGGAAAAACTCATCCGTGCCTTGATCTACACGAAGAACAAGGACGATACGGATTTCCAGCGAATCGTGCCTCCCTTCTTGCGGATCGCTGGCTGAAAGTTGACACGTGCCCTTATCCTAGACGCTTCCAGGCGGTTTCGAGGCGTGCGGCCCGCGCCTTGCCCGCGACCTCCAGAACCAGCTTGTCCCGGTTCCACGCGTCCCTCGACGCGGGATCGGTGGTTTGCCAGAGCTTGTCGACGTGCTCGAGTACCTGCCGCTGCTGGGCGAGTAGTCCCCCCAGCGCGACGTGTGTCTCGGGAGCTGTCAGGTCCGCGCCGGCGATCGCGTGCATTCCCGCCAGATGGCAAGTGAGGAGTTCGATGACTGCGCGTGGCCACCCGCGATCGCGGGCGGCGCGGAAGGTGAACCCCAGGAGGCCGGCGCTCACGAACAGGTCTTCCACGGTCCGGAAGGTGCGGAGGTAATCGGTATACCCGTCCCCGGGGAGGATGGCATCAGGAGTTATCCTAACTCCGTCGAACGTGACCTCCCCGTGGGAGATCTCGGGCAAGATAGGCACGCTCTTCATCGGTAATACTGAGAGCCCCGGGGCATTCCGGGGCACCCGGACAAGGCGGATCTGGTTTCGTCCGTCGGGTGCCATGCCCGTGGAAGCGGCGACGAGGAAGACACTCGCCTCGGCCGCTAGCGTGATCCATTTCTTGTGCCCTGCAAGTGTGAAAGCGTTACTTCCTTGATCACCGAGCTGCCGGATAGTCGATTGGATGGCGCGAGGGTGGGCGCCGCCCTCCTCGGTGGCGGCGATGCACGCGACGAGATCCATGGGCAGGCCGGGAACAAGTCGCCGCAAGGCCATCTGGTATGCCGCTCCGAATGCGAACGCCAGGCAAGGAGCTTCAAATCCCCCGACTACCGCCCGCTCGAAGATAGGCCATTCTTGCGCGTCGCTCGTGCGGGGTACCCACCACGAGCCGAATGAGGTTTTTGAAATATTAATCGCCACGTCCGGGCGTCCGGGCGCGAGTAACAGCTTCCAGAGCGGGCCGAGTTTCCCCGTTACAGGATCGGATCTGGTTTCCAGTCTGCTCGCATCCATAGTGAGTCATAAAAAGGATTTTTACCTGGCTAATGTGATCTTTTCGTTCTTGATAATGATAAAGATGCAGCTTTGGCTCCCGCCATGCGATACCAGTGCTGCGTTCTTAGTCATTTGATAAAAATGGAGATAAAATTACTGGAAACCTGGCGGGTAGCGAACCGTAGCGCCACCGAACGGATAGCTCGTTGCGTTGACACTGTGTTGCTTGGTTTGAGTGATGAGCTCAGGGACTATATTGGGATCAAGACGCTGGCTCAGTTTATAGTAGAAAAGGCTCAACTGGTAATCCGCTTCAGTGAATGGCGGGAGGATGCCATTCGGGAGATCACCATAGACGCTGGAGAGCAGTGGTTGGAGATACGACATCGTCGAATAACAGAGTTCCTTCAGTTCGGGAGCAAGCCATCGGAACATGCGATCCACGTGCTCGAATATGTACCGTGGCTTGGAATTTGCATCGCCAAGATACATGTTGGCAAATTCAGGGTCGTAAGAGCGGAACTGGGCCTCATCGATGCCCTCGGTTGTGAACACGCCGAATAGCCCTTGTCGAACTGCCCGATCACGATTTTTCACGATGCATTCCGACGACGCGCCGGGCACGTACCGGCCCGCGGCGATGAGTTTCCGGGTCTTGTAGCCGAGTGCCTGGAGCAACATACAAAGTCCAATGCGCCGTGCGACGCTGATTTGGGCATCACAAACGCGAACCTCGATGGTCCCGAAGTCGGTGTATGGGTAGACGTCCTGGAACCTGGCATCGTAGAAATCCGCCTTGCCGACGGTTTGCAAGAATTGCTGCCGCGTCTGCTCGTTATCATCGAGCAAATACGGCGGATATTTTGCCGGATTGTTGAGGCCCGAAAGCATAGTCGTGTTATTGAGCAGGCGGATGGATCGGACACAATTCGGGGCGGCATAGCGACCCTTGACGATCTTGATCTCATCCGTGGGCTTGCCACTCACGATCGGGCTGTTGACCGACAACGCGATTATCGCGGGTATGAAATTCCGGAGCATATCATAGAACTGGATCTTCTCGAGCGGCGACTGGAAAGTGCCGATGTGGCTGTGGTCGCCGAAAGATAGGCCTCGCATGTACTCGACCGTCCCGTTCAAGCCACTGCCGACGATGAACAAATCGCTCTTTTGCTGCGCCAGCACTTGATAAGCGAGCGAGAACAACGTGCTCTCCCACCATGCAAGTTCCTCGACGTATTGGCAAATGGGCGTGACCAGCTCGAGAATGTAGGTGATGGCGGCGACGTTCCCGTCCCGGCCAAATGAATCGATGTTGATGCGCTGGCCTGTCGGTAGCATCGACGGTATTTGCATGACGAGGCCTTTCTCGTGGTCCTCGTGCAATACAGGATACCCGCCCATCTTCTGGACGATAAACTGCGGCACTTGCCCGGCGTCCATCCATTGCTTGAACTTGCTGTACGCCTCCTTGACCATCTCGCTCATGAGGTGGACCATTTCTTCACCCGAAAGGAACGTCCCGTCCTGGCGCACGAGCTGCACCTCGAGTTCCTGGCCATGGGTGAAGACGAGCGGCGTCCAACCGCCCGCTTGCCTCGCCGGCGGCTGCACGGTGGATGCCTTTTGCCCTTTCGCTTGCTGCTGCTGAGCGTAATGCTGCTGTGCTTGAATGTTGTACCTTTGCTCGCGCGATATCTGGTCCGTGCCTTGCTGCGTGGCAAAGGACAAGGCAGGTGCACCTTGCGTTGCGGGTTGGGCGGCAGGTTGCTGCTGGGAACGGTTGACGAGCTCTTGCATCTTGGCAACAACCTCCTTGTACAATGACACTGCTTCAGCATCATCGGCGGCATGTTGTAGCCATTCGGCGGCTTGCCGATACGTCTGGAACGCACCGTTCACGTCATTCTTTGCCAGTTTATCGGCATCTTTGATAGATTTCTTTACAGAATTTAATAATTCCTTCAATTGTTTCTTGTCCATATTGTTTTTCCCACGGGTTATTCAAAGGATATAAAAGGAAACTCGATTGAGTTGTTAAAATGATTCAACTAATATTTTGAGCTTTTCTGGATTTTGAATCACGTTACTCGTGCACACGAGCGTGACAAGCTTCAAGCCTAATTTCGTAGCCATGGACTTGACATCATCCAACAAGGCGCCCTTGAAAAATATACCGTTATCGGAAAATACGTTGCCGAGTTTCTTGAGCCCTTGCTGGATGCGGCCGTCTTGCTCGGTCAAGCCACCGATAATAACGGATCCCTTGTCATCGACACTATCCACCTTGTTCACCTTGAGAAAGGCCACCACGTGGCCGCGAGGGGCTCCTGACGCGATGAACTGCTGCACGAGCTGGCCAAGCGTGGCACTCGCTTGGGGGGAGGGGGACGCTTGCGGGAAATAGATGAGCCCAACCGGTGAACCGGAACGACGTGCATATGCGGAGATTATTCCGCCGATCTGGAAATCCACCTCGAAGGGGCACAATATCGTGAGTTTTCCAAACTTCTTTTCCAGCAAATTCTCGCTAACATACCCGCCTTTGTTTGCAAGTTCCTGGACGGCGGGCGAGACATTCGATGTGATGCCGACGAATCTCCAGGACTGCTCGTGAATTTTTGTTGTTTCTACCCGCACGCGCTCGACCGTGACATACTTGGGAGGGGGTGGAGCTGCCACTTCCTGTGCCGGGGCCCCCGATGCTTCCGGAACCGGAGCTGACCCTGCCGGTGCCGCGGTTACTTCAGCGGGCGCAGCTGATATTATCGCAGGCTCTTGAACCTGGACGACACCTTCCGGTGGCGCCATTGCGTCGATGTCGCCGATTGCCGCTGCGACGTCGGGCGTGACACTAGCTTCGGGCGCGGGGGTTTCTTGCGGCGATGCCGCTTCGAGCATTGCGAGCTTGGCTTGTAACGATTCGAATTTGTTGTTCAGCGCCGATGCTTCTTCGTATTTCTGGATATAGTCGGGGTCAGATGATGCCGCATCCCCCTTCGCATCGGCGATCCGCTGCAGTTCTTCGAGCAAACCGTTGTATTTCAGCTCGATTTCGTCAAGCTGCTTGCGGAGGGTCTCGATCTCGCTCATGTCATCTCTTGCTCCGGGATTCACGCAGACAGACCTTGCGCCTTGGCCTTGTTCCGCTTGTCGTTGTATTCTTTGTACACGGCCATCGCCTCTTGCTTGAGTTTCTCGTGCTCGGGGGAGCCGGGGCTCAACGTCGAGAGCTTGTTCTTCATATCCGTGTACCGCTGGCCGAGTTCCTTCAGTTCCGCGATGGGATCCACGGCATCGGACGGAACTGCGGCCTCTGCATCCGCCATCGTGCCCCCGGACTCGTAGATAGCCTTGAGTTTCTCGTATTGCTCCTTGTACTTCACTGCGTCCTGGTACGTGCGCGCGTACTCGGGGGAGCCTTGCTTCATCGATTGCAAGCTGGTACGGGCCGCCATGTACTTGTCCTTAATGGAAAAGATGCGCCTTTCAAGGGCATCTTCCACCCGTGCAACTGTTTTTTGGGGGGCCGATGCGCCAGCAGGCTTTACAGGTTTCGGCGCGGCGCTTGCAGGCTTTTGCACCGCCGGCGCTGCAACCGGGAGGGTCATTCCCGCGGGTTTCACCGGCTTCATTGGTTTCACCGGGACGCCGGCAGGTTTTTGTATTGGTTTCACGGGCGCCGCTGCGGGCGGCTCCACGGGCGCGGGTGCCTGTGTTGTAACTGGCGCACTATCTGGTAGAGAGTCGTTCTCGTGGCCTTCCAGCACGGTCTCCGTATATCTAATGGTTTTCTTCTCGTTGATCGCGACGGACAAGTCGAGGACGCCGTCCTTTTCGGGTGTAACCGTGACCGTGATGGTTCTCTTGTCCTGGGGTGCCAGCGTGAGATCAAAGGTGGTAAAGTCCATCTTCAAGGATTTTGAAGCGAATTCCACCGAGACATCCTTCACGTCGTTGCGTAAATTCATGATCGTGAAGGTCAAGGGGTATTGCTTTGTCCCGAGCATCAGCTGGGGAGCGTTCGTTAATATCACGGAAATGTCCTTGACCGCTGGTTTGACCGCCATGACCAGATTCACTCGGTAAGATGACTCCCTTGCAACAACGGATGATGGATTATTCTTTGTGCGGAAGTAATTAAAGCATTAATTCGGGTAAGTTGGCTAGTTTTATGTCCGAATGAAATTATCGAGGACGGAATCTAACGGGGCTATTGTTTCTATTCTTTCTTCCCATTGACAATTGTAGGCTGTTTACACCTTTATTATTCGAACGGCTTGCTGCACGGAAGCCACGGTTTTTGTCTGAGAAACCGATCATCCGGTTGTTTCAGATAATGGTTTTCTTTCATCTACTTCAAGCAGCATCATCTTCTTCAGCACGTTTTGCTCTTCCATATTCATCATGATACGAAAA
>JAUQYZ010000325.1 GCA_030587475.1 Candidatus Sigynarchaeum calidifontis | reverse complement strand
CGCCAGGTGGCGACTCGCATCGTGGCCGCGTGCGTGCACCACGGGGTCGAGTTGCTGCGGTTCGAGGACCTGTCGTGGTCGTCGCACGCGTCCAAGCGGGAATCGGGATCGTGGCTGGCGTCGTGGCAGGTGCACTGGTTTTTCTCGCAGGTCCAGGAACGCGCGACGCGGCTCGCCCGCCTCGCGGGCATCGCGGTGGAACTCGTCGATGCCAGGGGCACGTCGAAGCGATGCAACGCGTGCGGAGCCACGGGTAACCGGGACGGGAAGACGTTCACGTGCACGAACGAGAATTGTAAAAAGAAGGTGGACAGCGACTTGAATGGAGGACGCAACGTGCGAACCGCACCAACATCCCCGCGGCTACACGCCAAAGGGGAGGGCGCCCGTTATCGCCCGCTTGCTTGTCAAACATCGACAAGCCTTAGTTTGGACAAACTTGGCCTTGATGTCCAAGTTTGACCAGGCTTGAAATAACGGTAACGGATCTCAGCTTCTTTGCGATGATCATCGCGATCGTATTCTCCCTCTACGCTTTGGGAGTGCCGATCGCGTGGCAAGTCCTCAAGGAACAAGGGCGCGCGGGAAAAGAGAGCACTATTCCCCCGCTAAATCCAGCTTGAGCGGGTTCTCGTCGATCCCCGGCATTTTTTCTTTCCGCGGATCCTTGCCCTCGATTTGCGGGTGGTGTTTCATTATGCGCTCGTTGTTATTACGTGCTTCGGTGCGCTCTTTCTTGTCACGGCTTATTTGGAGTACCTGGTTGAAACAGAAATAAGCAAAATCGTCATGACGGGTCTTGACGAAGATGTTTCCGAGCTTAAGCCATGCATCGGGCATAAAACGGGATTGGCTCAAGGCATTTATCAGGTAGCGGATCGCTGTCTGGTAATCGCCAAGTTCGTCGTACAAGGAACTCAAGTTGAGCATCGTGTCCACCTCGTTCGGCTTGTATTTCAGCGCGTTCTGAAAGCACTCGATGCTCTTCGCTTTCTCGTCGATGTCATAAAAAACGAGTGCTAAATTGAACCATGCCTGCCAAGCGTCGTATTTCACCTCGATTGCCTTCTTGAAGTTGATCACAGCGTCGTAATATTGTTTCTTGCGGTAATGTTTCTCCCCCTTGTTGAAAAAATCGCTGAATTCCTTTAGACCAATGTCAACTTGTGCTCCACCTGATGTTGTTCCCGCGCCGCTTGTGTCGTTTGAACTTGAGCCATCGGATGCCCTTGCATCATCGAGCGGTGGAACCATCTCCTGTTTGGCCATAGTCTTGCTCTGCTGCAAAGCGGCTTCTTCTACATCCTTGGGCGCTATCTTGTATTGCGGGTCTTGGCTATTGCTTGGCCGGTCTCCATCGTTCACGGCCGTGGCTGCAATGCCCGTACCTGCTTCGATACCAGATTCATACGCGTAATCATCCTTGATCTTGGAGGTCGGCTCCGTGCTTTTGTCGATCGCGGGGCTGGGGTTCGAGACCGACTCCTTGAGCTTGAGTAGTTTTTCCTGGTTGCAAAGGTCGATGATCTCCCACAATTCCTTCCCCTCGTAGTCGGGAAAGGTCCACAACACCTTCACGAAATCCCGGTCGATGAGCACGCTCTCGTCGGTGAACGCTTTGATGATGGGTTCGATGACTTGCTTGTCCCCGAACGAGACGAGTGCCTTGATGACGAACTTGCGCACGAACACCTTTTCATCATCCAGGGCTTCGATCAAGTACTTGATCGCCCGTGGGTCGCCCAGCTTCCCGAGCGCCTTTGCAGCTTCCACCCGCGTGTTTGGATTCTTTGCATCGATAAGATATTCCACGAGTTGCTCGAGCGCAGATTTTTTCCCGCGACTTAACCTGTCGATGGCGAATATTGCCGTGATCTTGGTGCGATCATCTTCTTGAGGATCGTCCCTTATTTTTTCAAGAACCGGGATGGCAGAAGGATCATCTAATTCGCCTAGCGATTCGATGATGGCCGTTAGGGCGAGTTGAGACTTTTCTGTCGCCATCTTACGCAGTAACAGCTGGGGCAATTCCTTGTAGTCGTGGATCTTCTCGAGAGCATAGATCGCGGCCGCACGAACGTAGTCCATATCATGATCGAGACAAGGGAGTAGGGGTTGGATGGCCTTTTTATCAGCCAGGTTGCCGATCTTGTCGATCGTGTTCTTCAATTTCGAGGCGGATTCCTTGCCCTTGCTGGACTTGAGCGCTTCTAGCTCCTCCAGCAGCTCGTCGATGTATTTGCCTCGAACCTTAGGCGCCAACTTGAACACCACGATCGATGTCGAGAAATCCTTAGGAGGAATGAATATATGGAATTAATATATAACCAACATGCAATTGAACGGCATATCCATACTAATCCTCGGTGAATCGTCATGATTCGTACCAAAAAGAATGTGAAAATCCTCCTTTTATTGCTCGTCCTCGCCATCATCGTCGTTCTATTCTCTTTCTTGATAATACCGATGATAATGGCTGACTTGCAACTCGATATCCAGCTCTATCAACGCAAGACAGACGGCGTCGATTTCGTGGAGGTGAATTTGCTCAATTGGGCAAAGATCTGGGCTCCACTCATCCCGGCAGCACTGGTAACGGTTATACTCTTCTATCCGAAGAAGTTCCTGTCCATCTTTCGGGCCAGATCGAGCGCGGGGCGTGCGAAGCTATTTATCTTGTTCTCGATCGTCGCGTTCATCGCATCTTACGCGATAAGCTGGCTCTTTGGCGATCTGAGCTACGGCATGTTCATGGCACAGTACCTCCAGAACGACCCGTCATTCGTCCCGTTCCTCGACTCGTTCAAGGCATTGTTGATCCCGTTCGATCTCTCGCCCTATGACACCAACGTGCTGCTCACGTGGAAAAACATCACGCTGCCAATAATGAACGCTGTCATCACGGCCGTGATCATCCGCATGGTCTTGGAGATGATCGGGGCACGGGTTAACGGGGGCTACGCGATAGAGTTCCTCGGGCGACTCTTCCTCGTCATCGGCCTCGTCCTCGGGTACTTCTACCTGGCAAGCCCGCTCTCGGCGTACGATTCCATCGAGCAGACATGGCTCACGATCCTGCCATTGACTATGTGGACGCTGGTATCCGTCGGGACGTTCTGCTTGTTCTTTAGCCTCATTTCAAAGACGCAGCGTGATAGAGAAGAGTTAGCGGGTGCCGGTTTCATCCTCACGGGCCTCGTCATCATCGCAATGGTCATCGTGCCATGCATCGTCGCGGCGGGCGATTATTTTAGCCGTGAGTTGAAGTACGAGCAAGTCGTGTGGAACGGGCGTGCAGGTTGGGAGGTGAACCAGACCCGCATGGCCAGTGACATCATGGGTTTTCAGAACAGGAACATGGACGAGCTGTTGAGCTTGCCCACGAATACGTTGATCGCCGACAAGATCCGGCCGTTCGACAAGAACAGCAGCACGGAAATTCTTGAACAGCGGATAAACACGCCATACGAGACGAAAGACGACACGGATATCATCATGCTTAACGATTCCGAATACTGGGTCGCGCCGCGATCGTTCTATCCCGATGCGGACGCTTTCGGCACCGCGATCAACCTCCACGTCCGTTATACCAATACCCAGGGATTCGTTGCCATGGACGCGCATACGGGAAAATATCTACAAACCTCCGAATATCTGCCAATTTTTGGCGTGAACAATTCCTACCCGTTCTATTTCGGGGAAGGTTCGAGACAAGATCTTTTGCTCCACATCCCGAAATGGACGGAAGTGCACGGGCAGAACTACAGCGCCCAACCCGACGCTATTTTGGGCGGATACTTGGGCTCGCTCAAGGTACTCGGCATGTCGACGGATTTCATCGCGTTGATGAACCAGGATATCAAATTCTTGCATAGAACCAATATCTTCGACCGCGTGGAGGGCATGCTCCTTCCTTACATGTACATGGATCAGGATCCTTACCTCGTGTTCAATAACGTCGATCATCGCGTGTATTACAGCGTGCCCCTTTACATCTCGATACCCGGCTTCACTTATTTCAAGACCGATTACAAGCGGTTTGTCGGGTGGGTCATTCTCGACGTGTACAGCGGGGAGATGGAATTCTACCGGAGCCCCACGCTGGACGAGCAGGCAGAACTCGATTCCTTGATATCGTTCGCGCGGGTGTACGTCGATACGGCCATCTACCCGTGGCAGAACTCGACCGCCGTGCCTGGCTGGCTCCGCCCACAACTCCGCTACCCGGAGAACTTCTACGAGTCGCAGCTCGAGACGGATTATACCTACCACGTTACCGACTGGCGGATCTGGCACGACAAGTCAGATTTCTTCGACCGCCCGGCGGATGGCGACTTATACTACGTTATGATGGATCTCGGCGAGGGCTTGGAATTCGTCGGCGTCGAACTCGTCGTGCCAACTTCCGGGACGACCACGCTCGCGGGCATGTACGTACTGCGCAACAAGTGGGATCACTTCGGGCAGACGATTTTTTATCGTACGCCGACAGGTAAAACACTCATCGGGCCAAAGACGGCGGAACAGACATTCATCACCAACCCTGGCATCTCCTCGGACTTGACCTTGGTGAGAGGAATGGACACTGGGAACATCCTGCTCTACGAGTTCGCGGGTTCGCTTTATTACGTCGTCCCGATCTACACCACGACGGGAAAATTGCAGGATCTGCGGTACGTGGGCCTCGTCAACGGGTTCAAGGAAACCGAGGTCGTGTGGAGCGACACCGCGAAGGGAGCGTTCGACAAGATCGCCGCGCTGCACGAGCAACAGGCGCCACCCGCCGATTTCCAGATTAATTGCACGGGACCAACATCAGTGAAAACGCCGTCGCTCGCGAACGTGTCGCTGGTCGTGCAGAACACGATCGCCAACATCAGCATCCCGCCGCAGACCTTTACGGTCAGCATGTACGCGTATTCGACCAGTTCGTCGCTGCTCGTCAATAACACCCCCTCAACTCCCTCGCTGTTGAACGACACCGCCTATCCTGCCCTGGGCACGTGCAACAACTTCTCGCTTGGCACGTGGAGCTTGGCCCCCACGGAAGGACGCGGCATCACGGTCCAGCTCAACATGTCCCTTGGAAATTTCTCGGCACGGAACGTGCCCTACCGGTTCGTCGCCACGCTACCGAACGGGACAAGATTTTCTAGCGCGCTCAATTCGGTCACTTTCCTTTCACCGAGCTATACGGCGAGCAACGTGTCTGGAGCAGGGGTCACTCTTGGATTCACGTTACCCGCGGCCGTCGTGAAACCGAACAGCGCGAACATGGTGCTCAGCGTGAAAAACGACGACACGAACTTCGGCAACCCTGCAGTGAACGTCAAGGTCAACCTTACCCTGTACTCGGTGAATGGGACGGTCACGGTGCCGGGAATAGGGGGTATCACGGGCACATCGTTCACGAGCGATCCTTGGTATCCTGGCATAGATGGTAAAACCTACACGGTCATCAACCGGACGCTCGCGCCACAAGAGACACGAATCATCACGATCCAGGTGGATTTAAATATGGCCGGCAGCACGCGGGTTGAACTCGTATATCGATTGTTTTTGATCGTGGCCGATGTTGAGGTTGAGACGACCTGGTTGCGCGTAATTATATGGACGACTTGATGTCTCTTTTATCTTTCTTTTCCTTTTCATTACAAGGCGACATTGATGGTAAGAAAGAAATGCTAAAGGTTAATTGAACTTGGCATCCAGGACGATGAAGTTGCCTTCGACGCCGATGCCGAATATTTGGAAATCCTTTCCGTTCACGCCTTTACATGACAGTTGGAGGGCGGGAAGGACCATGATTTTCGTTCCCTCCTTCACGATGCTTTTTTTCACGTAATCCTTGTAATCCTTCTTCGCGTCGTTGCACACCTTGTCGGCATCCTTGGTCCAATAATTCAGTTGTGGCTTGAGCACGTTTTCCTTGAGATCATCAGGATTAGCGATGATGATGCCCTGGATATCCCGAGCATTCAACATTTTCTCTACAGACTGCTTATCGATAAATTTTTCGATGTCTTTCGAGTAATATACCTCCGCGTCCTTCTTGGACATGATGAAAGGCACGGGTTGGATCGCGTATTCGAACATAATCCCCGTGCCCTTGCACGTTTCGCACGAGGAAACTCCAGAGGAATCGCACGGCTTGCAGCGGACTTTATTCGTGGCACTGCAGTCGGGGCAGTTATAGGAACCCGCACCATGGCAATCCCCGCACGGTACTTTCCGCCTCGCCCGGTACTTTTTGCCATCCCCGCCGGTGATGTCGATCTCGTATTCGACGGCCCCGGTTCCCTTGCACGCCTTGCAAGTGATCTTCGCCTTCCCGTCACATGTGCTACATTTCAGCGTCCCCGTGCCGCCGCAATTCTTGCATTTCATGCTTCCCGCACCTCCACACTTGGCACACTTGATCTCCTTGATCGTGTTGTACATGGGAACCTCCTTGTCGCCCTTCCACGATTCGATGTTGACTTGCTTCCCCTCGAAGTCGTAAAACTTTATCTTTTCGAGATCCTTGGCGGTTATCAGCTCCGTGCTTTGCGTCTGCTTGCCTGCAAGCGCCGCCTTCACATCCTTCTCGAAATAGACAACAACGAACTTATCGACTTCTTGAACAGTCTCAACAGCGGAAACGAGCTCCCGCTTGAAATCCACTTTCTTTTTTTTGAAGAATTTTTCGAGTGTTTTAATTTCTGCATTTTTCAGCCATTCTTGGAAGATCTCATCCGAAGAAATCGCTTTAACGGTCATAACAATCACCTTGTAATACACAAAGCCCGTGGAGGATTTGAATTATTATGCTCGTAAATCAGCTTATGCAATCCTAATGACCGTTCATCTCGTGTTCCCACGTGCGAGCTTGAGGATCCCGGCAATTCCCTTAAAATTAAACGTGCGTTGGGTTTCGTTGAGTCCTCTCTTTGCGATTGCAATGTTCAACATTTTCCCGAAAAAGCGTGAAAAAATTAGCGAGAGCATCGCGATCGGGACGAAAAAAACAGCGATGAGGGCGCGAACGACGAGGAAGACAAGCGGACGCGCGTTCACGGCCTGGCCCTCCTTGTCCGTCCAGGTCCATTTATCAAGCCAATGGCATATCGTAAATACGCGTCCCGGGTGAACGTGTTCAAGACCATCTTGAGCATCCGACGAGGATTGGTCCAGAAATGCACGAAACCCTCGTTCATGAGCTTGACAACGTGTTTTTTCGGAACGGCTTCCGGGCTCACGTCGACGACGTGGATGGAACGCTTCCAATCGTCATCGCGTGGCTTGTAATATCCTTTTGCGACCATATCTTGATAGATGGGGGATATCGGGATGGTGTTTAGTATCTGGAACACGACGAACGACAATTCGAGCTCGTTGGCGAAGCGGATCGTGTTTATCATTTCCTGAAGGGTCTCGTCGGGGGCTCCAAGTATAAACGTGCCCGTGATGCTCTCGAGCCGTGCCTTGTTCGCAGTCTTCACGGCATTCTTGATCTGTTCCAGCTTTATCCCCTTGTGATAGTAATCGAGGATCCGCTGGTTTCCACTTTCGATACCAAACAAGATTTGGATGAAATTCACTTGGGCGAGCGATCGGAGGATGTTATAATTGACCACGTCGATCCGGGCATCTGCCGAGAACGTCATCTCATCCAAGTAGTTCTTCTTAATCTCCGCGCATAATTGGAATGTCCTGTTCTTGTTTAGCGTGAAGATGCTATCGCCGATAAGGATATCCTTGTATCCTTCGCTCTTGAGAAGCACGAGTTCGTCCACGACGCTCTTTACCGAGCGGGGGCGCCACTTCTTTCCCATGATCCCGTCAAAATAGCAGAAGGTGCAGCCGAACGGGCAACCACGACTCGTGATGATCGCGGTGGACTTGTGCTGGAGCCTGTAATTGAAGTCGATCAGCTTCCGGTCGGGGATAGGCAGTGCGTCCACGTTTTCTATATGCCTTCCCATCTGGTTTGATTTAATAACGTTTCGTTCTCGAAACACGAGTCCCTTTATGTTATCGATGGTTTGTTTTTTTTTCATTATTAAATTGACCAGTTCCAAGAATGCATATTCCCCTTCGCCACGGATGCAAAAATCAACATCGTTTTCCTTCATGAACTGTTCCGGATAAAAGGTCGCGATGTAGTTTCCTGCAACCAGGACGCAATTCGGATTCCAGAGGCGCACCCGCTTGATCAGATCACTCGCGGTCCAATAGTTATGCAAGCATACCGAGAGGCCGATTATCATGGGATTATTTTTCTTCACGATGGTATCTATCAAGACCTCGTTTTTCACGCCCGTGACGTTCTGGTCGTAAACTTTCACTACGTATCCGTTGTCCACGAGAACTTGAGCGAGATAGAGCAAGCCGAGTGGGGGCATCGCGGTTTGATTCGAGTTATATTCCTTCTCCTCGAGATTCTCGCCCACCATGTCCGCGAGGTTGAGTAATAGAACGTCCATTGGAAATCTATTTCTCGTGGG
>JAUQYZ010000291.1 GCA_030587475.1 Candidatus Sigynarchaeum calidifontis | reverse complement strand
ATTATTAAATAGGAGGGGAAGTTGTTATAGCTTTTATAGGACTATTTCGTTTCTGATCTCGAAAACGGCAAACCATTAATTCATCATAGAGTGGAGGATTTGCAGAATGAAGGATTGCATAGCTATAATTGCAATATTCCAAACCGTGGATGACCTCCACGTTGAGGGCGACAAAAAATCGCTTCCCCCGAACCCGCCCGGTCAATATTTAATTTCTTGGAAGCTGGTAATGGAATCACGATTCCGACGGCGCGAGCATTCCTTGATAATGAGAAGAACCCCTAAGTATTTAAAAGTATGTTCGACTTTCACTCGTGCTAGAACACGATCATTTCGGTGATGAGCGTGAATCGCCCCGATCCGACCAACAAGAGGTGCGAGCTTAGTAATTTCAAGAGGATAATGAACACGACGTAAATTACAAGTAAAAGCTCCTTTTTGGGAAAATTACACATTATAATGCAGCTCCAGGAATTGATAACTGTGTATACACGGAATTCCAACAAAAAATAGGACACGCGTGTCATGACGATCAAGAGATTGAGACGTGTTTGATGGCCTCGTCTATATTTGTCAGCAAGGCGTGGTTGTGCTTCGGGCGCAAGGATAAGAAAGGTTTAATGGCACGGCAGCCGATCGTTTCTACGGGAAACGAAACTGCCAAAGAAACGCGAAGGATAAATGCCCGAAGAAAACCCCCACATCCCCAAGGAACTTACCCAGATGCTCGATTTGCCGTATGGTTACTCCATCCTACTCAAGGGTGACGGTGGCGTCGGCAAGTCCACGCTGGCGCTCGAGCTGCTCGTGAAAAGCAAAGGGAAAAATGCGACCTACTTGTCTACACGCGTTGCACCATCCCAACTCTTCCAACATTTCCCATGGGTCGACAAGAGCGTGCAAGAAAACATCGCCGTATTCGATGCCACGCAAGCCGGGGTGACGGTTGCCAATCCCATGCAAGATGAGCAACTTGCCTTGAAGTTTGCCGGAATGCCTGACTTGCTACGATCGATAGTTGACATTGCGGGCCATGCCAACGGCCAGCTCCTCGTTTGCATTGACAGTTGGGATGCAATCCAGCTTATGTTCGAGCACTTGCAAGCGGAAAAGTACGCAGACAAACCACAGATGACAGAAAGCTTGAACTTCATGTATAACGTGTTCATATCTATGGTGCGCCAGAAGAATATCAAGCTTATCCTTGTGGCGGAAAATGCTTCTAACATGGATTACCTCGTCGATGCCATCGTTGATCTCAGGCGCGAGTTCGTCATGAAGGAGAGAATGATCCGGGTTGCCGAGATCAAGAAAAGCAGGGGAATCCGTATTGACAACACGTTGTACGTGTTCACGCTCGAGGAGGGCCGGTTCAAGACATTCATACCGTGGGATGTCAATCTCATCCATTCCTTAAAATATACCGCCGCAAATATAATTTTTGAAGAGAAAAGTCTCAAGAACGTGCTTAACACCATTTTTTCGCTCAATGCGTCTCTGCAGTTCGGCACGATCGCGATCTCGCCAAATGCGTCGTGGCTCTTCGACCTTTTAATAGAGAGCATCGCTCGGACACAGCTCTATAGAAACGAGATGATGACCTTCACGCCCCCGGACAACTTCGATATACCGGCATTCAAGGCTAAAATGCTGGCGTTTTTGAAGGGGATGAATCTGGATCTAGCCCGTTACGAGAAAAATATCAAGATCTTCACCAATGCGCCAGTGGACGAGCAAATAGCGGGAAAAAACGTTTCAAGGATCCCTTTCGATGTAAACATGTCGATCGACGAAAGTGGAGTGGCTGCATTTGTCACGAAGTTCGCGAGCATCCTCAACACGCTCAAGAAAGAGGGCGGTTTCAAGCACCAGATCAACCTCGGCATGATACAAAGCTTCACCATGAGATTCAAGGATGCAAGCGTTGCGAAGCTGGCGATTACTAACATGCTATACAAGTTTTCAATCTTAGAGAATGCCACGTTCATCCTCATCACCTTCCTGGACGACCCGTACATCATCGAGTTTCAAAAAGTGGCCTCTTTCTTCATCGAAATGACCATGCTGCACGGCACGCCCGTCATTAACGTCATCTCACCCCCATTGCCGAGTTCCTACGGATTGCTCCTTTCACCTAACCAACTTGACGAAAAGAAGGATGTTCTCATCTACCCGATCGTTTAAAGCGAATATCGCCCCTTCTCAACCAGAAAAAAAAGATTGACCGCCGTGGAAGCCAGGAACTTGAAACAGCCGCGTTTCCTCATCACTTTTATCGTCCTCTCGAACATGGCATGGGGCATGATCCCCGTTTTCGCGGTGCCCATCCTCGATGCTTACCCGGATGCAACCCTCTCGATCGTATTCATCCGGTTTTCCTTTGCGAGCATCATCATGTTCGCGTTCGTCGCGATACAAGCCATTTTAAACACGATCCGTGAACGTCGTCGTTCGGAGCCAGGTTCCTTGGCCTTCTTTCAAACAGACTGGAAGGATCTCAAGCTCTATTTAAAATCCCGGAACAAGAGTTTCATGAATATTCCACGCCTTGGATTCATTTTCATTCTCGGATTCTTCGGAGTAACCTTGAACGTTTCTACATACTTCATAGGTTTGCGCCAGCTGCCCCTTACTTTCGTGTTACTCGGCGCGCCCGGCGGGTTCATCATCTTGACCGCATTATACAACGTGGCAAAGGGCAAGGAGAAGCTCTCCTTGTTCAAGGCCATCTACATCATCCTCATATTCCTCTCGCTTGTGCTCATCTCTCTCGCTCAAGAAAAAAATTCCACCACGACGGAACCGACCATCGTCGGCATCATTGCCTTGCTCTTGAATATCATTGCGATGTTCGTTTATTACGTGTACGTGGGACGGGATAGCTTCGCGCCCGACGAAAAAATCTTGAAACGACCGCGGTCGGGCAATTACCGGCTCATGCGGACGACCATCAAGCTGGCCATCTTTATGGCATTTGGCACGCTAGCCACTCTCGCCATCGTGCCCGTGTGCATGGTGCTCCCGGTCCACTACTTGAACGTTCTCGGCTGGGGCTTCGTGAACACGATCGTCGTGCTCCTCGGTGGTGCCTTTTTTCCGCAGTTATTATTAATGATCATCGCTTGCACGGTATTACCCAACTTGCTTATCTTCTTGGCGAGCACCTGGTGGGATCCCGAGACCTCGTTCACGTTCGAGGCATGGACGTCGATCCTGAACGTGTTGGATCCGATCACGAGCATCACGACCAGCGTCCTGGCAGGATTCCAGCAAGTAAACAACCTTTTCCTCGTATTAACGATCGTTATGCTAGTTCTCGCCATTCTCTTGCGATTCGTGCACGAGCGGGAGTCTAAAATCAACGTGCTCATCTTTCTCAAGACAATGCACGGCAGCTTGAAGGATGTACTGCAATTTCTAGTTGGCATCAAGGAGATCCGAAAATTTTTCTACATCACGGGCAAGCCGGACATCATACTTAAAGCCACGTTTGGCTCTATCCGCGAGTATTACCACTTCTTGTCCCACGTCGCCATGAAGAGAACCATCAAGATCAAGTTCGACATGATCTCGTTTGTCGAAAACGTGATCACGTGACCGGGTGGCAGGGCCATGGACGGGAATGGGGCGACGAGATCTTGGCCGTCCGATGATTGATATCTTGAGACTCGGGGATATTTTTAATTGGACGAAACGCGGATAAGCCCGTATCAAGAGGATGATTCGACATGTCCGACGACGAAAAACGGGGATCCTCCTTCGAGACGACGGACGCAGACAAGGAGGAGATAGAGAAGCTCGGCTTGAAGGAAAAGTCAAACGCGGGCTTCGGGCGCCTCATGGAGCACAAGAAACCGAACGAGCCCGAAAAGGAAAAGAAAAAGTTCATCGGGTTCGGTTGATCGTCTTTATTTTTTTTACAACGGCTGCGCGTCGCACTTGAACGCCTTCGCCTCGATCTTGGGGTCGACCGGGTACTTGATCTGCCTCGCCTTCGAGACCCCCTTGATGTCGCTCGCTTCGACGTACCGGCGCCGCTTCAACAAGTCTTCCCTCTTGGGGATCCATTCCTTCCACTCGGGCGGGAGCCATTCTTGCTCGTGATAGAGCATGCTGTACGTGAGGTCCTCGATCGCATCATCGTCCTCGATGAACCGGTTCATGGGATCGTGGAGCATGGCCTTCACGACGAGCTCGGGGCTGTTTCCCAGCGCGGCATCGACCGTCAAGAATTGCTGCTCCGCGTGCGGCCGGACAAAATTCGCCACGACCTCGGGCAAGGGGCCGACCTTGACGCCGATCATCTTCCCGTCCTTGAAGTAACCTGGTATCTCCACAATGCAGTCCTCGGGAAGATTGGGAATGTAACCCTTGTTGGGCAGGTTGACCACGTGGTGCTTGGGGTCGTTGTTCTTCCAGTCGATCGTCATATCGAGGGCCTTTTCGCCGCGCTTGGTGGCTGCCGGCACGAGCCACGGGCCGAGGACGCCGGCCATGCGCCGGAAGATCCAATACGCGCCCCGGCGCGCCTTGTCGAGCAAGAACACGTCGCGGAGGGCGGGGAACTTGAATGGCGGCTTGCTGTGCAAGACGTTGTTGAAGGCGTTGTAATACTCGGGCATGAACTCGGCGACGTGGCGGCTGCCAGGATACGGGAACCACCCGTGCCTCTTCATGAGATACCAGTTGAACACGTGGTCGCCACCGGCAATGAACTTGTCGACGTTGTCGCGCAAGAGGGGGTACAAGTCCTCGTCCTTGTGCTTGATCGACGTGAACCACGCGTAATGGTTGATGCCACCATACTCGATGTCCATGTCTTGCCAGCGATCGATGGACTTGCCGAGCATCGTGGCAGCCTTCCGGACAGCCCCGGCACCGCCGAAGAGCTCGTGGCACAGGCCAATATACTGCAAGTCCGGGTCAACGCGCCGTGCACCCATCACGATACTGGCTTGCGGGTTCGTGTAGTTGAGCAGCACCGCCTTCGGGCACAGTTCCTTCATATCGCGCGCGATGGCCGCGACTTGCGGGACGCACCGGAGGCCTCGGAACAGGCCACCCGGGCCGCAAGTATCGCCGGTGTTCTGGGGGATGCCGAACTTGTATGGCACGTGGATGTCGAACCATTCCGCTTTTTGAATGCCGACGGAGATCGACTTGTACAAGAAGTCCGCGTTTTCCATCGCTTCACGCCGGTTCAGCGTCGAAGTGACCGTGACCTTGGCACCAGCTTTCTTCACCATGTGGTTGAGGATGCGGGTCATGATGTCGAGCGACTTCGCGTCGATGTCGAGGAGCGCGACCTCGAAGGGAAACAGCTCGTTCGCCGCGATGATGTTCTTGAAAAGCCCGATGCTGAATCGGAAGCTCCCAGCGCCGATGAAGGCGATCTTGAATTTCTGTTCTGTCATCGATATCAAGGTACATTGAGGACGGGCCTGGAAAAAATCCTTCGGTTCCCCATCATGCTTGGCCCTCGCCAGAAAACAGGCTCTTCAGGTCGTCGATAAGGCCCGGATCCTCCTCGGGACTGAGATAGTCTTTTTCCTCGTGATGCCGGCGCCACGGGCCGAACCGGGTCGTGTCGAGGGGGATAGCGTGGAATAGCTTGTCGACCATTGCCTTTGCCCGCTGGAACTGCGCGAGGTCTGGGGTTGGTTTTTCCAGTTCTTGCTTGAACTCGACCTCGAAGAAATCAATGAACATGGACAGTCGGGTGCGCAAGTACACGGTCGAACGGCTGCTGATGATGCCCGCGATCACGTGGTCGCTCTTCTGGAACATGAGGTTGCCCTCCTCGAGATGCAGGTCGGTCATGTGGCCGAGCATGAGCACCTCGAACGACATGCTCTGCAAGGCCTGCAACAGCGGGGCGATGAGATCGACGTCGTCTTTCTTCCGCTTCACCCAGCTGTGCGAGAACAAGAGGACCCCGGTTTCCGCGTGAATCACGATCAAGCGGTCGAGGGTGAAGGTGATGACGCTGAGAAACTCTGGATACGCGACGCAAATGATGATGATCATTCCCAATATGATGGCTGCTATCCCCCCGGTAATGATGGACCAGACGAGCTCGGGCACGGCGGGGAAAAAAAACCGGATGATCTGTGCACCGTAGGTGACGTAGATGGAGAGGACGAGAATCGCGGCCATGGGAACGCGGACCTTCCACGGGGCCTTCATCCCCACGCGCACGAAGAACCCGAGCGCGTAAATGAAGAAGCTGATAGCGAACAACTGGCCGAAGAGCTCCCATGCCCGTGTCCAGGTGGGCGTCCCGTCGGCGCTCAAGGTCGTGTTCTCGGGCACCCACGAGAACGCGACGGACAACCCCGCCATGAACGTGAAGATGCTCCGGATAGCGGTCCGGGGCACCTCGAACACGATCTGCTCCATCCAGAGAATGAGACACAAGACCGCGATAGTGACGAATATCCACGAGAAACTATTCAGGAATTTGTCCCCGATATAGAAGGATAGAAAGCGAAGAAGGAAGGCCACGAAGCCGACCGCCGTCGCCGCGAGGAATACCGTGGGGAAGCGCCGCTGGTTCTTGCGGATCTTGCCGTGGAAGCACCCGAACAAGAAAATTGCGAGGATCACGATAGCTGTCGTCAATCCCGTGATCGTCGAAGGTGTCCACCCTGGCATGGCGGCTGACCCCGTGAAACCGAAACGCCCCCGGTGACATTTGTAAACAGCACGACCGCCACGTGGCTGGCGGTCAGCTATCGGAGTGCTAGTATAATTATCCGCACGATGTTAATAACCTTTCCAGGCATATCTAGAGACTGATCGCGATGGCGAGGGACGAACTATGCTGGCTTCCCGCAACCGAGCTGCTAGAGCGGGTCCGGCGGGAGGACGAGACGTGGGAGGAGGTCGTCGAGTCGATCATCGCCCGGATGGGACGCGTGAACCCGGCCATCAACGCTTACTGCACGATGACACTCGAAATGGCGCGAACGCAAGCCAGGGCCGCCGACAAGCGTATCAAGGCGGGCGAGAAGAATTTGCCCATGCTGGACGGCGTCCCGACGTCGGTCAAGGACATGTTCGACTTGCCCGGCGTGCGGACGACGTGGGGTTCCCGCGTCATGGAGAACAACGTGCCCGCCGCGTTCGACGCCGCGACCGAGCGCCTCCACGCGGCGGGAAGCGCTTTCCTGGGAAAAACGAACATGTGCGAGTTCGGCGCCCTGGGCGTCACGAGGAACTTGATCTTCGGCGAGACCAAGAACCCGTGGCACCTCGGCCGGACGTGCGGCGGGTCGAGCGGCGGTGCCGGCGCCGCGGTGGCAGCCGGGCTCGGGCCGCTGGCGCTGGGCGCCGACGGCGGGGGCTCCATACGACACCCCGCGACGCTGTGCGGCGTCGTCGGGTTCAAGCCGACGCTCGGGAGGGTGCCGTTCTGGCCAACGATCGGGATGGCCGGCGATTCCTCGACGCACGTCGGACCCATCACGCGCACGGTCGAGGATGCCGCGCTCATGATGGATGCGCTCAAGGGACCGCACGTGATGGATCGATATTCGATCCCCGACGACGGCAAGAGCTACCTGGCGGGCGTGGATGACCTGCCCAGGAGGCTCAAGATCGCCTGGACGCTCGACCTCGGGTACACGAAGGCCATCGACCCGGAAGTCGAAAAGGCAATCGCCAGCAGCGTCGAGAAGTTCCGGCAGTTCGGCTGGGACATCGTGCCCGCGCAGATCAAGGTCAAGAACATGGAACCGACGTTCTACACGCTCTACACCAGCCTGTTCGCGTTCGACTTGAAACCGAAACTGAAGGAATGGGCGGGCAAGATGGATCCCGACGTGGTCAAGATGGTGAGCGGCGAGTGGTGCCCGGCCAACGATTATATCAAGGCCATGGACCAGCGACGCAAGTTTCACGACGCGATGCTTGCCTACTTCAAGAATTTCGATTTGCTCGCCACGCCGACCGTGGCAACGACCGCGTTCGAACTGGGAACCATGTTCCCGGGCAAGATCGCGGGCAAGAGCGTGTCACCCACGGGCTGGATGCCGTACACGTTCCCGTTCAACTTGACCGGGCAGCCGGCGATCACGGTTCCGTGCGGGTTCTCGACGGAAGGGCTGCCCATCGGGCTGCAGCTCGTCGGCAAGAAATTCGACGACTTGCTCGTGTTGCAAGCCGCGCGGGCGTTCGAGATCGCCGCGCCCTGGAGAGACAAGCGGCCGGCGCTCTGACTAGGGCAAACCGGACCTTGCACAACCTTTTTTTCGTCCCGTGCGATGGATCGCGTTGACAGCGCTCGTGACGGGGCCATGTTGAAAGCATTCATCATGATTTCCTTGACGCCCAACTCGATGGGCAAGCTCACCGAGGCCGTGCGGAAATTCCCCGGCGTGAAGCGGATCTTGACGCTGACGGGCGAATGGGACGTATGCGTTGAATTCGAAGGCGAGACTTCCGAAGACCTATACGCGTTCCATGCGAGAATGGACGGGCTCACCGGCCTCATCGAAAACACGCTCACGAGCGTGGTCATGAAGGAATTCGAGCCGTGAGAATAGCGAGGTTGGAACCATGGTTGAACTGTCGAACTCGACCGTCGTGCATAGCATCGTCGCGGGTATAGCACTCATCCTCGCCAACCTCTTGCTGCACGCGCTCTTCGCGGCTGGTCTCGTTCCCTTCAACGTCGCTTTGCTGGCAATCGCGGTCTGGTTATTCTGGATAGGCGTGACCGTGGTCTCGCTGTTCGCGGTCTTGTTCTTCATCTTCAACGACATCGTGTGACGCCCGCCCGATCCATCGAGGGACGATGTTGGAATCCGATAGGAAAATCACGATCGGCGCGCGATAGACGACAAACATTCGGGCTCCTTCGTGCGGATCGCGCAATAGAAACGCTGCCGGGAATCGAGCCGAGCCCGGGACATGAACATCCTTGTAAAACATTTTAAACATTCATGCTGATACTTGACTATCCATTCATCATCGTGCAGATGGTGAATGATCGAATCTCGGTGCATTAAAAATGCCAGCAGAAGTAAATTGGATTTCGGAAGACGAAATCAAGGGAGCGAACGCCAAGTGGATCGAGAAATTCAAGGCGAAAGACTTCAGCGGGTCGAGCAAGGACGACGTGATCTTGTTCTTCAAGGCCACTCTGGAATTCCAGAAGATGAACGCGGACTACGGCGAGACCGTCGCCGACACGATTCTCCAGTACGGCGAAATCGTGCAATATTACGAGGTCAGGGACACGGACATAAAATTGCTGCTCGTGGCCAACGACAAGGGCGGGAAGATCGGGACGTACACGGGGAATTGGAAGGAAATACAAGCGGCGAACAACTGGAAAAACCCGTGCCAGATGGAAATGATTGCGGACGCAATGAAACAAATCATGAGCGGAAACCCGAACACGGATTCGTTTTTCTTCGCAGGCACGCTCACGGTTTCTGGTCCAATCAAGCTTGCAGTCATTGGAAGGGAATGGATCACGTCCTATTACGAAGAAAATGGCCTCGCCGACTAGATACGCGGCGACATCTTTTTTTTTTCATCATTAAGCATGTAACTGGTTTTTAATGGCAATTTTCCTCGCTAGGAAAATTGCGAGGTTGAGCCGGGGGAGCAAGGTGGTCAGCTTTGGCATGTTAACTCCTTGCAGCTTGGCTCCCGCGTTGGCCATGACCTGGAAAAGGGCCAAGTAACACGTGCTGAAGAGGAGAATCGCAACGAAAACTTGGCCAGGAAACAATGCCACGAACAATTGCTCGGCGAGGAATGTTGGCGGGAGCGGCATGAATGCTACCTTTACCTATACGGGGAAATCCTTGTAGAAGAAGAATCCGACCATTAACGAGAACACGAAGCCTACGATCATGGGGGGAAGCAAGATTGCTTCACTTATGTCGCATAATCTAACCTCACGCCCGCCGGTTGCAGCCGGTTGGGGACGTGTTAACCCCCGAGACCTAGATCTCGCAAGGATATTAGACCTTTTCGATGCAATAAAACTTCGAGTCGAAAGCCTGCATGGTCTTCCGGCAGCGACGGATGGGAATATTTTGATTTTGACTACGAGGGCCTCACTATAGGCAGCACATACGCGATAGTCGTGGAAGGCTTCAGCTTGAATGCCTTTTCGGGAGATTTTCGGATTTTGGCTCGTTTTAAATCTGAATGATGATCAGCCTCCTCTCATTTTTCCATCTTTTAAGCCTTCGCTTGCACCTCGATGCTGCAGATCGAGCAATCTGCCTTGTAACTTGCCCCAGCTATCCGCTTGAAGTGAACGCCCGCCCGATGCCGCCGATTATCTTTTATTTGCAGCTTCAATGAAGGCTCGTTCCGCAGCAAAAACGTGGAATGGATGCGCTTGCTAAGAGCCTCGGCCGACCGCAGCCCACCTAAATG
>JAUQYZ010000262.1 GCA_030587475.1 Candidatus Sigynarchaeum calidifontis | reverse complement strand
GCGCCGTCGTGCCATGACCCGCGATCCTGTCGCTCGCTGCGGATTGGCGAGGGAAGGGCTGGCGTACGATCGATCGTGCCCGTCGGGTTCCATTCTTTTTTAACGCCCGTAGATTTTAGAACGGCCATCTTGGAAGGGCTGGCATCGGAAAATTCCTCCGATCGATCGAAACTTTTCTACACGGGTCATCGGAATAGAAATCCGGCTCCCCGCCGCCCATCTCGCCCCTCCACGCGCCCGCGGAACGTTTATATGCCCGCGTTTCGTCCTCGATAGCGAGAACAGCGGCGAACTCCACCACCGGCGACGACCATGGTAGACCCCACTCATCCCGGCGCTCCCGGGAAGCACCCCAGGCCCGACCTGCCGCAGGCCACGTGGGACGCCATCGCCGCCGCCGTGCAGGAATGCCTCGATACCAGCACCGGTGGCAGCCCCGGCTTCGTCGCCATCGCCCGCGCGTGCCGCGCCGCTCGCAAGGCCGGCCGCATCCCCGGCTGCAGCAACCAGCAGCTCGCCGCGGCCCTCGCCTACCTGGCCGGCGCGGGCCAGCTCGGCACCGCCGATACATCCCCGGCGACCGCCCCGAAAAACGACCCCCTCCGCGTTCACATCAACCGGTTCCTCGACGTGGTCTACGACGAGCAAGCCGGCCGCGCCCGCGTCCTCGTCGGCGGCAAGCCCTTCCTCCACTGCTCGTTCGTCGTCGCCAGCATCGATCCGAAAAACGACAACAATCAAGACATCGACAGCATCGACGACCTCGCCACCAGCCTCGCCCACGACGCCCGCGTCCTCGAAGGCCCCGACGTCCGCAAGTGGCTCACCCCTGCCGAGGAGGTCCTCGCCCACGCTTCCAATTTGCAGGCGTGGGTCGAAAACGACTACGACACCCGCCTCTTGCACAGCAACATCGCCTTCCCGCTGCTCAAGGAGCTCGCCAAGGCGGGCGACGAGAAGGCGAAACGGGCTCTAGATGCCGAGATCGAGGCTCGTCTTAGAGAAGGAAGCACGGCCACGCGCATTACCATCCTGGAAGCATGTGCCGACATAATCCACGACCCTGGACTCATCAAGATATTATTAAATGACGACTATTATTCAGCAAGAGAGATGGCAAGGATTCTTCATGACCGCGCGATGGCTGGCGATAAAATGGCCATCGATCAGCTTATTTCAGCGGTTCAAGATCGAGTTTTCGGTAAGAGTTTCGGTTCACGTCTCGAATTGCTCGATTGTGCACGTGATTTCATCACGGATCATAGCCTCATTAATCAGCTCTTGCAAGACGAGGATACGATGACGACGGCGATTGTCATCCTCAATAATCTCGCTAGCAAAGGTGATGCCATCGCTGCCCATACGCTTGATCAGAATATCCGATTATGGATCAAAAAAGGCTCATATCAAGTGCGACGATGTACCTTGCACGTGTGCAGGCATAGAATCGTAGACGTAGGTTTAATCAAGGAGTTATTACACGACGAAGATATATGGCAAGATGCCCTCAAATTACTCAACCGCCGTGCTGATCGTGGCGATATCGATGCGATCCGTGTGCTCCAGGCCGAAATAACTACTTGCATCAAAGAACGCAATTATTCATTTTTACGAAAGATCATTAGCACGTGCAGAACGTGTATCCAGGATCAAGACATGATCGAGATTCTACTCGATGATGAACACACTTCAGATATAATGGCTGAGATCCTTTACTATCGCGCAAGGGATGGGGACAAGGCAGCCATCGACCTCCTTCTATCCGCGCTTCGCGTTCACGTATTAGATAGGAACTCTAGTGCGCATTATATGATTCTCCACAATGCCCAGCATTTTATCACGGATCATGGTCTTATCCAACAACTTCTTCAAGATGATAAAGCCAAGACGACCGCGATCCAGATCCTCAGAGATCTCGCTAGCAAGGGAGATGCCGTCGCCGCACGCACGCTCGATGATAATATAGAGAATTGGATAGAAAATGGATCTCTCGATTTCCGGAGAACCGTTTTTCACATATGCAAGGATAGAATCATGGACTTGCGCTTGATCCAGATGTTTATACGTGACGATCGCACGAAACGTGAAGCCTTAGAACTCATCAAGCTCCGTGCAGACCAAGGCAACGATGATGCGGCTCGGCTTCTCGACGCGATCATCACGGATCAGATCGGCAAGGGGACATACGATGCTATATGGGGCATTTTAAGTCTTTGTCCCGATATGCTTTGGAACAAGGGTCTGTTGGATTCTTTCATAAAGAAAGATGTATGGTTCCATTATTTGATGTCTTTCCTACAAGAACAAGCTCGAAAAGGTGACGAGAGGGCCGCCACGAAGTTCAAGGAAATTATCGAAGCAATGATTCCAGAATTCTTCACGGGAGGTGATTATCTACACATGATTCGGGCACTGCCACGCACGAAGATGGAGTTTATTATTACTATTTTGCCAGAAGATAGACTTGCCCCACTATTAACTATTGCAAACACGGACTCGGATAAAGATGTCGAAATTCGACTCAATATAGCGAATTTAAAAAGCATTCCCCACGATGTTATGGTGCGACTCGCGCGGGATAGGCAATCTCAAGAGAACATTGCGGCCCGGTATGAGATCCCTGAGGACATCCTTTCCATTCTCGTAAATGAAGAGGCAAGTCACTTGACTTCCGAAGCCCTTTTTCTATCTGAACATTCCGAAAGAACATGGTACTACATGCTCCATCAGTCATACCCGCCTTTTCGTGGTGATACCCGATTCTGGATCGTTCTTTCTCACTTATCCGATTCTGAGGATCCCTCCATTCGTCTCGAAGTCGCTTCTCAACCCGAACTCACGGTCGATATTGCCGAGCGTCTGGAAGATGATCCTGATCTCAGGGTAAGCGCAGTAATCAGAGCGCGATGGGAACGAGATTGGAATGAAAGAAGTAAGGAATGATGAAATTTTAAAGGAATTCCCTAAAGATCTTTTTATCGCTGCTGTTACGTGCAGTGTAAAAAAACTTGACATAGATTATCGACGGCGACGAAAACAGCTGATCACGATACAATAGGCAATAACAGCCTAACGGAACTATGCAAGTATCAAGAGATTCTTTCTGGTAGTGACATGGCATCATATGCCACGAAGGGCCTCGATGGCTGCTTATTCGAGCATATAATATTGATTCGTGAATTTTTGCCGCAATCAATAATCCTTGTTTAGCTGGACTTTCAAAGTTATGTTTTATATATCCCTTGATAAAACCGTTCTTTCAAGTCAATCACTAGTTTTAGATGTGCATGCAATATTTTTTACTTGTTTTATAGATCGTGGAAACGGAGGCATTATTTGAAAACGGGACTGAAATAAACGCGGAAGTTCCTTGACGGACGTGAATTTCTTCCTCTAGCCCATTGCGCTAACATCATCAGATTTGAAACCATACACGGCTCGAATTTATCGTAGTGTAA
>JAUQYZ010000217.1 GCA_030587475.1 Candidatus Sigynarchaeum calidifontis | reverse complement strand
CGCGGCCTTCAGCGCCTTGTAAAACTCTATGATCCGCCCGATCTCTGCGTCGTTCACGCCGAAGAACCAGACCGGCGTGATGACGAGATCCATGCCGCGCTCCGGGACGAGCCGGATGGTGCCGAGCAGCGCGTCGAGGTCATAGTCATCCCGGCACGAGAGTTTTCGTGCCTGGCCGGGATTCATCGTGTTGAGCGTGATGTTGATCTGGTCGAGCCCGGCCGCGCGCAGCTCCTCGACGCGCTCCGGCGTGAGAAGCGTCCCGTTGCTCTGCATGCTCGCCAGGCGCACGCCAGGCACCGCCTTCAAGCCCTTGATGAGGCCGGGCAAGTCCTCGTAGAGGAGCCCCTCGCCGTACGGGTCGACGTGCGCCTCGATGTCCCCGGTACCCTTGAACCGGGCGACTTGCCCGAATGCCTCGACGAGATAAGGAGCGTCCGCGACGAGCTCGTTCTCCTGGCCACCCGCGTTTGCATAGCAATACGCGCAGCGCAGGTTGCACAGGGTCGTCGGCCGCACCTCGACGAGGTTCGTGCCCCGGTCGATGATGCCGGCGAAATCGAGCCCGAACGGGGGGATCCCGCTGTCCCGCGAAATCTTGACGAGCATGGCCGGTCACGTGGTCAGGGATGCGGGTGGATCGAGAACTCGATCTCCCTGTCTGGGAACAGCGTCCGAATCAGTTCCTCGATCTGCTCCGTCTTCTCGTGCGCGGCCTTGAGCGACACCTTCTCGTCCATGAGGATGTTCATCGAGATGAACAAGGTGTCGCCGACCTTCTTCACGCGCACGCTCGTGACCGCCATGATGTCCGGGATCACGTGCGGGATCTCGTCGTAGATCATGATGAGCTCTTCGGGGGCGAGGGGATTCCGCTCGACGAGGTTATCGAGGGCACCCCGGCAAGAACGGAACGTGATGTAGATGGCGAAGATGGAGATGCAGATCGCGAAGATCGGGTCGGCAAGCGTCATGCCGATCATGGACAGGATCGTGGCGGCAAGAACGATGAGGCTTCGAAAGCTGTCCATCACGTAGCCGAGACCCTGGATCTTGATGGAATCGCTGTCGAGCCGCTGGCCCTTTCGTCGCAAGTACGTGCCGAACAGCATGTTGGACGCGGCAAACCCGGTGAACGTGGTCGCCGCGACGAAACCGTTCCCGACGCCCCAGGTGCTTCCCTTGGCGATCGCCTCGATGGCGCTGTAGACGATGATCGCGTAGATGATCGTGATGACGACGAACTGGATGATCGCGCCGAGCGACTCGTATTTCCCCTTTCCATAGGTGTGCTCCGAGTCCACGGGCTCGGTGCTCTTTGCAATTATCCTCTTGAGGAGAAAGAGCAGCACGATGTCGCTCATCGCGTCGATGGAATCGCTGACGACGGACAGGCCACCAGAAACGAAGATGATCGTGATCTTGATGCCGAGCACGATGACGCTGTAGAACAGGGCCACGTTTGCCGCGCTGGACTTCCCGTTTTCCGATTCCATGCGCCTCGTCAAGAGAAAACACCACGCTGATTGAAAACAAGCATGCGAGCCATTTAGACGTTGCACGACAAGAGGGCCTCTGGGCCCTCCTCAATCGAGCGTGTTTTCGCGTATCCAATCGAGGTAGGGTTGGAACCCGGCGACGATCGGGATTGCGATGACCTCCGGGCACTCGTACGGGTGGTTGGCCTTGATCTCGTCCCGGAGGTTGTCGAACAACGACGCGCGCGTCTTCATTACCATGACGAGCTCGGATTCGTCGCGGATCTCCCCCTTCCACGTGTAGATGGAGCGCACGTTCGGCACCATGTTCACGCACGGGACGAGCTTCTTCTGGAGCAAGACATGCGCGATTTTCTTGCCGACCTCCTCGTTCGGCACCGTGCTCATGACCACGATGAACTTGTTTTGCGGCATACTCTATTCCTTTTCTATCCCGTTTTTATTGATTGCGACCGATCGAGGGCACATCATGAACAATAAAGAACGGGTCATGGCGGCGTTCAACCACGAGGAACCCGACCGGGTGCCGATATTCGTCCAGTCTATCATGCCGGTTTTCTACGACCGGATGGAAAAAATGTGGGCCGACGAGGATGACCTCGACGTGATTTTCCTGGGGAAGGATTTTACCCTGTACAAGAGAATGGGCTTCGACATGTCTTGGGGAGGAGCAGGGCTTGGCGCATCGCCCACCGTCAACCGCATCAACGAGCACCCGCTTCCCGTCATCAAGGAGCCGGGCGTGTCCATCGACATGAACGGCCGCTTGCACAAGACCACGACCATGAACGGCCATCCCTACAGCTGGTACCTCGGCCCGTACTTGACGACCGAGGAGGCGGTCGACGAGTGGTACGAGAACTACTGGTTCGACATCGAATACAAGCCACCTTCCGATGACATCATCAAGAACATGAACGACCACATCAAGCAAACGGTCGGCGACGGGCGCTTCGTGCCGACGGGCGGCGCCGGCGGCGGCGTGTTCGAGGCCGTGTTCGAGGGCATGACCCCGCAACTCTACTCGCGGTTACTCATCAAGAAGCCGCAGAAGCTCAAGCGGATACACGAGGCCTACGCCAAGCACTCGATCGAGAGCGCCAAGGTCATGGCACGGCTGGACTATGACGTCTACAGCCTGGCCGACGACCAGGCGTACAAGGGCAGCACGTACATCTCCCCGAAGGCGCATCGTGAACTGATAATTCCCTTGTACAAAAAGATCGTCGGCGAGATCCACAAGGTGAGCAAGGACAAGAAGGTGTTCTTCCATTCAGACGGCTTCACCGAACCCTTGTTCCCGGGCTTGATAGAGGCGGGTTTCGACGGCGTGGAGAGCCTGGAACCTGGCTCGGGCATGGACCTCAAGCACTTGAAGGAAACTTATGGCGACAAGCTCACGCTCATCGGCAACGTCGACTGCTCCCGGCTGCTCCCTTTCGGCACGCCGGCCGAAGTGGAGGCCGCCGTCAAGCAGATGATCAAGGATGCGGGGCACGGCGGCGGGTACATCGTGAGCCCGTGCACCGACCTCACGGACGCGTGCAAGTTCGAGAATGGTATCGCCATGATCGATGCCGTGAAGAAATGGGGCAAATATCCCTTGAAATTCTAATTCTCCTTATGTTATTCCCAAGAAAGCGTGTATGGTGCCTTATAGCTTGATCGGGTAGACCCCGTACTTCTTGTTGGTCTCGATGAGGGCCTTTACATTCTCCACCTTCGCCGTGGCCAGGATGTTGGCGCCCGGCGCGAGGATCAGGCCGCCGCCCGCCGCCGCGTCCTTGATGCATTGCTTCGTGATCTCGACCGTGAACTCGACAGAGCCCAGGCACAGCGCATCGGATGATGGCACGTTCCCGATGAGCGTGATCTTGTCGCCGTACTTCTCCTTGAGCGGCTTCAACCGCATGCCGGCCTCGTACTCGAGCGGCTCCGCCGCGTCGACCCCGGCCCGGTGCATTCCAGGGAAAGATTCGTTGAGGTTGCCATCAGTATGCACCAAAAACTTACAACCGCGCTTGTGGGCGTTGTCGGCGAGACGCCTATAGACGGGCTCGACGAACCGCTCCCAGTCCGCCGGGCTCATCATGAGGCGTTCTTTCTGCGCGTGGTCGTCGCAAATAAACACGTACGGGATGCCGGCCTCGAAGATGCACTTGTGCTCCTCGATGGTCACGTCGCACCACGCATTGATGAGCCCTTGAACCAGTTCGGGGTACTTTCTAGTGAGGTACGAAAATCGTCGCATGCCGATGGACGCCCACGTGGCCATGGTCGGGGCGCCGGCCGTGGGTATCGGGACGATGTCCTTGGCGCAGCCCACGTCCCACGTCTTCTTGATGTGCGCGTAGTAGTTTGCGTCGGGGATGTTGAAGTCCTTCACGTAAGGGATCCATGCCTTGACCAGCTCGGGCGTCTTGAGTGCCCCGTCGTAGTACCACGATTTCGAGCCGTCCTTGCTACGCACGTGGATCTGGCCCGACTTGCCCGCCCACTGGTCCTCGGGCAGGGGTGGTACCTCAGCCGGGTAGTCACGCGCGGGCGGCGACGCCCCTTGCAGGTGGATCCACTTGCTATCGAAGCCGATCGCGTGCGCCAAGATAAACGAAACGTCCATGTCGGGGAACAGCCCCGCCTCGTCTTCAATGCCAATTTGCTCGTCAAACCGCCGGACAAACGGGTCCTCGATGGATTGGGTGAACGTGGGAACCCGGTCGGGCTCCTCGTGGCATAATGCCTTCCAGATGCGCTCGTGAGCTTTCATTTGTCGTTCCTCGGCAGACCGGCGGCGGGAAGCTTTTTAAGGACTCTAGTCAATTCACGCTTGTCTAGTCAAGAAAGATTTGACTAGTCGCGTGCAAGTGATTCGGAATGAGCGAAACAACCACGAAAAAAACTTTGTGGATCGCCCTCACCGCGATATTCACGGCCTTGACCACGGTCGCCACGATCATTCTTGCGCCCCCGCTTCCAAAGGGTTTTTTCAATTTCGGTGAGGCGGTGATATACCTTGCCGCGCTGTTGCTAGGTCCCATCACCCGGCGCGAATTTCGCATACCGGTGGGTGCCATAATGACCGGCATGGCCGGCGGCATCGGCGCGATGTTCGGTGACATTCTTCTCGCCTATTACGAATATTCTCCAGCGACCTTCGTTCTCAAGTTCTTTGAGGGATTTGTCGCTGCGATTGTATTTAAGAGACTTAAAGCAGGTATGACCCAAGAAAACGTGCGAAGTGGAAAAACGACGATGCGCGTCCTCATGAGTGGTTTCTTGATCGCGGCGGCCGTCATCATCATCGGCGTGAACTTCGGCCCGCAAAGCACTATTCTATGGATCCTCATCGGTTCCTTTTTCATCGTCACGGTCTTCGTGACAATCCTACGCGGGAAAATCCCGATATATTACATGGTGATCTCGATGCTCGCCGGGGGCGTGATCATGTTCGGTGGATATTTCGTGTGGGAGGGATTCGTGTTAGCAAATATCATTACCCAGGCATATGCCGCGTCTGCCTTCTCAAATCTTCCTTGGAACATTGTACAAGCCCTGGTGGGCGTCATTGCTGCCATACCCGTGTACTATGCCGTGCAAAAAGCGGGAGTCTTGAAAAGCCTCTATGAGGCGCCTGCAACACCGGAAGAACCCTCCAGCAAGTAATCGCTGATGCAGATGGAGAAACTCGAGCTGCGTTGCTGGGACGACCACGTCCTCCCCGGTGAACGCATCAACTCGCCGGACGCGCTGTTCAGGTGCCCGACTTGCGACAAGAACCTCTACATCCAGAACATACCGGACCCGTCGACGCTAGATGCCGGCAAGAGAGGCAATCTCGACTTTTGGGATGGCTTGAAGCGGGTACTTCCTCCCGTTTTTTTCCAAGAGCGCGTCAGCATGGGCGAGGGCAACACGAAGCTGGTCGAGTCCACCGAGAACCAAGCCGGGGCGAGCGACCTCGTTTATTTCAAGGACGAGTCCCAGAACCCTACCCGGTCCTACCGGGATCGCGCCGCCGCCTTGCTCGTCACCCATGCGAAAATATTGCATTGCAAGGAGGTATTTTGTGCCAGCACGGGGAACATGGGCGCGTCCGTTTCTGCCTATGCGGCCAGGGCCGGCCTCGTCGCGAGGATCTTCAGCGACAAGAACATCGACATCGGAAAAAAGGCGCAGGTCAAGACCTATGGTGGCGTGCTGTTCGATTCGTACCCGTCGATGAACGATGCGATGGACGATTGCCTCAAGCAACAGCTGGCCGAGGGCGGTTACCAGGCAACGGCCGAGTTCAATCCCCTCTCGATGCTGGCGCAAACCTCGATCGCCCACGAGATCGTGGCCGCCGGGGTCGTCCCGGACGAGGTGTACATCTCGATCGGCAACGGCGGCACCTTGTTCTCGCTGTGGCAAGGGTTCAACGATCTCCACGCGAGCGGGGCCATTGCTTCGGTACCGAAAATGATCGGGGCGAGCCTTTCAGCCGAAGGCCAGCGGATCTCGCCCTTGATGGAGTCGAAATATTCCCAGCGTGACTTGATGGAACTCGCCATCAAGGAATCCGGTGGTGAAAAGATAGAAATCACGGAGGGCGAGATCACCAGCGCTATTTCCACGCTTGCCCGTACAGAGGGCCTTTTCGTCGAGCCAGCCACGGCAGTTGCATATGCCGCGTTGAAGAAGCGCGCGACCCGCGAGTCTAGCGTGAAGCGCGTCGTGATCCTCACCGGAACAGGCCTGAAAGCGCTGAACGTCATCGATGCCTTGATCAACCGGGTGTCCAGCTCGGACTTGTTCGTCCGGACAAAGATGAACCTCCGGCTGAAGATCCTGGAGCAATTGCAGCATGCAAGATCAGCAGGCTTGCACGGGTACAAGATCCACGCGTCCATTTTCAAGGAAATTCAATGTACCAAGCAAGCCGTGTATCATAACTTGAAGCTGATGGAGGAAAAGAACTTTGTCACGTCAAAAGACGAACAAGGCCGCACGATTTATAATCTCACGGAAAAAGGGGAAGAAGTGCTCAAGCTGCTAAGCCGGCTGGTAGAACTCTTCTAAATGCTTCTTGTCGAGAATCGAGAGTGCCTCGAAGTGCTCTTTGAAGGAAATAACCCAAGCGTGTTTTTTTTTTCCCGATGAAGCGTGTACAAGTACATCTTGCAGCACGACCCCCGGCGATAGTAAAAACGGCTTTTTTTCTCGCCCGATCAAGCGATTATTCAAATTTCCAGTGCGGCTTGAAGTGTTCCTTCATTTTTTTCGCGAGCTGCTCGTGATATGCCATTATGTTTTCCCCGGATTCGTGCTCGCCCTCCACGAACGGCATCTCTTGACCTGCGAGCACGTTCAAGATGTTCACGATGCTCTGCGCGAGGATCTTCACCCGGTAGCCCCCTTCCAGCAAGATGACCATCTTTCCCCCGCAGCATTTATCGGCAATCTTCTTGAAGCCTTCCACGTAGTGCCCGTAGCCTTGCGTGGTGAATGACAGGCCGGACAGCGGATCCGAGTAATGGGCGTCGCCGCCGAAGCTGCAGAGCAGTATCTCGGGATTGTACTGCTCGAATATTGGCTTGATGACCTGGTTAAATATGAGCTGGACCACGTCGTCGCCCGCGCCGGGCGCGAGCGGGGCGTTGATGTTATAGCCTTTTCCTGGCCCTTCACCGATATCCGAGGCAAAGCCCGTGCCGGGATATTGCGTCCGCGGGTCCTGGTGGCTGCTGAAAAAAAGCACGTCGTTGCGCTCGTAGAAGATCTCCGACGTCCCGTTGCCGTGGTGCAGGTCGATGTCGAAGATGCCAACCCTCTTGAACCCTTTTTTCTTGGTGAGGTACTCGGCCAGGATGGCCATGTTGTTGAAGATGCAGAAGCCGGACGAGTGGCTGGCGTTCGCGTGGTGGCCCGGGGGACGGACGAGCGCGAACGCGCTGGACACCTCGCCGCTCAAGACCGCATCGGCCGCGGTCATCCCGCCGCCCGCCGCGAGCAGGGCGACCTCGAACGATTGACCACATACTACAGTGTCACCGCCATCGAGATATTCGAGCGAACTACCCTGCGCTTGGAGGGACTTGGACCGGGCGTATTCGATCATGTCCGCGTGGTGGATCGTCTTGATCTCATCGATGGTGGCTGCCCTCGGCTCGATCAACTTGAACTTGGGCGATTCCAGCAGCTTTTCGCTCTTGATGAGGTCCATGGTCGCGACGAGTCGCTCCGGCGATTCCACGTGGGATCCAGTTTGATGATCCAGGTATTTCGGGGAATAGACTATACCCACGCAATCCTTCGGCATGATACACCATTCGAAAACGTTCTTTATATAAGTGACATTCCTTTATAGTGGAAATAGAACTAGCAGATGGTTGGTGAACGTGAGTCTCTCCCTTATTTGCACCGCGTGCGGCTTTGCCGCGACGGACGAGCAGGGAAACATCGTCGTCAGCCACGAGTTAAAGCGTGATGCCGAAACGGTCGCGCGCGTGATGCTCGCCTTGAAAATGGCGACACCCAATACGGAACTCGATGGTATAATCGCCAAGATCGCAGATTACATGAAAGCTGCACGTGGAAGGGACATCCTCGAGGCAGAGGATGAGTATCTCTGCCAGCTGCTCGACGGGAAGGTCCCGGGTCGCATCCTCCATGCCAAGTCGACGAGGGCCGGCGTCGCCTTCCGGCAGGACGTCGTTTCGTTCCTCGCGAAGATGGGGAGCACGTGGAACGCCAGCGAGTTCTACGCGTTCAACCGCGCGGTTAACGTGGAACTCACGAAACTGCAAATCAAATCCGTCTCGGAGCAAAATGACCGGCTCATCATGCAAGCCGTGAATTCCATCGATGATATCAACAAGAGCACGAACATATTCTCCGAGCGCATCCGCGAATGGTACGGCTACCATTTCCCCGAGTTGACCGATCAACTCGTCGCCGACCACGAGTTTTTCCTCGAGATCATCACGAGCATCGGCACGCGGGGGGAATTCTCGCCCGACCGGATAAAAGCACTGCGACCCGTCCAGGACAAGACCGTCGAGATCATGGTTAACCGGGCCAAGGAATCCATGGGTGGCGATTTTTCCCCGTTCGACATAAAGACCATGCAAGCATTTGCCAGCAGCGTGCTCGATCTATACAAGGCAAGGGTAAAAATCGAGAATTACGTTGAATCCTTGATGGAACAGACATGTCCCAATTTATCGGCCATCATTGGCCCGATTCTCGGTGCCCGGCTGATATGCCTCGCGGGCGGGCTCGAGGCGCTGGCGAAGAAACCCAGCTCCACGATCCAGGTTCTCGGCGCGGAGAAGGCGCTGTTCCGGGCTATTAAAACCAACGCTGAACCTCCAAAACATGGCATCATTTTTCAGGCAAAAGAGGTCAGGTCCGCACCGTTCTGGCAGCGCGGCAAGGTCGCACGATTGCTCGCGGGTAAAATCTCGATCGCCGCCCGGGTCGATCAAATCAGCAAGCGATACATCGCCGACGAGCTTCTCGCTGATATCCACAGCAAGCTCGTGGAGATCCAGAGAAAATATCCCGACAAGCCACCACAAGTAAAAGAACGCCCGGGATCTGCACGTCCCGAGGAATGGCAAAAGAAGCCCAGGCCGGGTGGACCACAGCGCGATAGGGGGCCTGGTGGCTTCAAGCCACGGCCAGGCGGCCCTGGTGCGCGGCCTCCCAAGAAAGGCAGTGCCCGCGCCGACCGCCAATGGGCTCCAAGGCCTCGGGACGGGGGAGGATCCCGGCCTTACCGGCCGGCAGGACCCGGGAGCAAGTCTTTCAAGCAAGGCGGGGGAGGAAAGGCCGCCAAGAAGTATCCCCCCAAGGGAAAACCAAGACCGGACAGGGTGTGATCATCGACGTCGAGAAACGACCCGCATTCCGTGAGAGCCCATAACAAGTTCGATGGCATCTACACGATCACCATTGATGGCAACGATATCCTCGGGACGAAGAACCAGGTTCCTGGCACGGACGTGTACGGCGAACGGCTGTTCAAGTTTGGCTCGGACGAGTTCCGCGAGTGGAACCCGAACCGTAGCAAGCTCTGCGCGTACTTCCGCAAGAATGGCAAGGAATACTACTTGAAGGAGGGAATGTCCATCTTGTACCTCGGCGCGGCGAGCGGAACCACGGTCTCTCACTTGTCCGACATCATAGGGAAAGCGGGCCGGATCTATGCGATCGAGTTCTCGGCTCGCAGCTTGAGGGAACTCGTGCAGCGGCTGTCGAACCGGGACAACGTCATACCGATGTTTGCCGACGCGACGAAGCCGGCACAGTATCGATCATTGATTCCCGAGCAAGTCGACCTCATCTACCAGGACGTGGCGCAACCTGAGCAATCCAAGTTACTCGTCGACAACATCCAGACATTTCTTAAGCCAGGTGGTACATTCTATATCGCTATCAAGTCTCGCTCGATCGACGTGACCATCGAGCCGGAGATCATATTCCAGAAAGAGAAGGCGATCCTGGCGAAAGCTGGTTGCAACGTCGTCGACATGCGCGACATCGCCCCGTTCAGCGACGACCACGTCATGATCGCGGGCAAGATGGATTGATGGATCAGAACAGCCTCGTTTGCCCCTTCGGGATGACCCCCATCTCTTTCTTGAGCTGTTTCAGCGTTTCCCATTCCATCCTTGCTATCGGCGGGAAATTCCCGTGGTCTTGATAGTATTTCTTGAGAAATCCCCGGGTTTTTGGATCGGACGGGTAACCGGATCCGATGTCGCCGTATTGCTTGGCAAGCTCGTGGACGAGCCGGTCGCGCGTCACTTTCGCGAGGATCGATGCCGCCCCGACCGCCGTTATCGTGGCATCGGCCTTGTGGCGGGCGTTGACCACAACGCGCGTGGAGAGTAGGCCTTGGATCCGCTCGCCGAAGCGCGTGGGCTTCACGTCCGCCGCGTCGATCCACAGCGTGCCAGGGATGGTGCCTCGCCGGATCACCGCGTTGATGGCCCTTGCAAACGCTGTCACCTCGATGTCGTTCAAGTTCGTTCCGCCGGCCATGAACTCGTTGATTTCCACGGGCGAGAGCACCACGAGCTCGTAGTCAAGGGCCGCGCGGGTGATGACGTCGAAGAGAGCCTCCCGGCGTTTGGGGTTGAGCTGCTTCGAATCGGTCACCCCTTGGTCGAGCATGCAGGGCATGTCAACCTCCCGGAAACACGCGGCACAGACGACCATCGGGCCGAGCACCGGCCCGCGTCCTGCCTCGTCGGCACCCCCCACTATCGGTTCCACGGGCACTCAACTACCATGTTTTCGATCGAGGATGATCTTTTTTAATTTTTCCGCGTTCGACGGTATCTCGTGTTCGTGTATGATGGGGATGCCGTGCACGTGTTTCAAGTCCTGGAACAGCTGATCGTCTAGTAATACGACCATGTTGCACTTGGTCTCCAATATATTGCCGAACTCCTTCAAGAAAGTCACGTGTTTCTCCAGCTTCTTCTCCGTGTTCTTGACCGCTCGCGCGAGGTCGCTGGCCCCTGCATCCTTGACCGACGAGATCTCTGAAATGAAAATTTTCCTCGACTCGGCGATTGTTTTATCCTTTTGGGGATTTTGATTCTTGACCTCGTCGCCCGTGGCATCTTCGAACGACATGTCTATCGGTACCTTGTTGAACCAGTAAGTGATGAAACCAAGCTCGGTCAGCCGGTGGTCGATCTCTTGCTGGAAGCCCACCAGGTCCCTGATCGTCTCGTAGTTGGACTTGTATAGCCTCACGAAGATGTCTATCGTCTCTGAAAACTGGTGCAAGAATTCTTGCTGGCTGAACTTGAAGATCCGGGACATCTCCTCGAAATGAGCGAGGCGAGTCTTCATTTTGTTCGATTCATATTCATACACTGCCTTCGGCGTGAGTTCAAGCTTCTTTGCGATGTCCGCGAGCGACATGTTGCGGGACTGGCGCAGGTCCTTGAACTCCTTGGTCTTTATCTGCACGAAATACCCGCCCCGCTGGCTGTAGACGCGCGGGAATTCCTTCTTCTCCAGGACACTCGCGAAGGTGGTGAAATTGAGGGCGTTGATCTGGTAACGGTTGTACAAGATGTTGTTCTCGAGATTGCCGTTCCTGTTTCTTTCACCAATGATAATCGGCACGGAGTTGAAAATATGAGCTATGTTAAGCAATTCATCCGATTTTTCTTTGCTGAAATTGTCTATGTTGTCGATGTACTTGATGATAAGGGTCATGTCCTTGTTCTTCGCGATCAAGTCGAAACATTTGGCACTTACATCGATCTCGAGAACTTGTTCCACGTCCTTGTTTCCCACTATCCGGATCGTGGCATCGTTGCTGGAGAAGTCGATGATTACCCAGCCCGTGCGCTGCATGGCCGAGATTATCTGCTGGATCATGTCCCTTCGAATCTATCGAGTGCTGGAATGATTACCAAATTCGCCAACAAATATTTTTGCATCAAACAAAACATTCAAGCAATCGTTTTACCAAGAATGTATTGATGCCATCGATCGAAGTAGATCTCTGCGGGTTACATTTCTCCAACCCGATCATCCTGGCCTCCGGGATTCTTGGCGTTTCCGCCGCGACCCTCAGCCGGTTGGTGAGGGAGGCCGGCATCGGAGGCATCACGTCGAAATCCATCGGGCCAGAACCCCGGGCGGGTTATCTCAACCCTTCGGTGATTGAAATAGAGCCTGGCACGTGTCTAAATGCAGTTGGCCTTGCAAATCCCGGGATCGACGAATTTATCCAGGAGATACCAGAGATTGACCATGATAACGTGCCGTTGATCGCGAGCATCTTTGGTGAAATCGAGGACCAATACGCGATGATGGCCCGCAAGGTGGAGCAAGCTGGCGTGGACGCGGTCGAGCTCAACATCTCGTGCCCGCATGCGAGGGTCTCCAGCATCGGCGCGGATCCGTGCCTCACCGCGAGCGTCGTCTCCAAGGTGAAGGCTGCCGTCAAGATCCCGGTCTTCGTCAAGCTGAACCCGAACGTCACCAGCATCGTGGACATCGGCCGTGCAGCCGAAAAGGCCGGCGCGGACGCGCTCGTGGCGATCAACACGATCCGCGGGATGGCGATCGACGTCGATATCGGGAAGCCCGTGCTCGCCAACAAGTCAGGTGGTGTATCCGGGAAGGCCATAAAGCCTATTGCCATGAAAGCCGTCTACGATCTCTATGATAGCGTTCGCGTCCCGATCATCGGTTGCGGTGGCGTCTTCACGGGTTACGACGCGATAGAATTCATGCTAGCTGGCGCGATTGCCGTGCAAGTCGGCACCGCGTTTCTCAACGGTTTTGGGATCATCGAAGCGATGAAACGGGATCTCGTCGATTACATGCAACGACACGCGATAGAGAAGTTGGCCGACATCGTCGGAAAAGCGCATTGATCTGGTGAATAACATGGCCACGAATCTACCAGTCATCAATAAACCCGTGGCGGTGAAGATCCTCGAAAAAAGAACGGAGACTGCCAGGATTACCACCTTGAAATTCGCCGTTCCCGGCGTGCGGCCAGCCCCCGGGCAGTTCTTCATGGTATGGGTTCCAGGAATCGACGAGATACCCATGAGCGTTGCCTCGATCGATAATGACAACGGCATCTATGAGATCTCCGTCGCTGCAGTCGGAGATGCAACAAAAAAGCTTTGTGCAAAAAACATCGGCGATCTTATCGGCATTCGTGGCCCGTATGGGAACGGATTCGACCTCGATGGAAAAAGCAAGGAGGCTTGTATCATCGGGGGCGGGGTTGGCATGACCGCCGTGAGGCCGATCATCCCCGAACTCACGAAGCGCGGTAAAAACCTTGTCGTGATCAACGCGGCGCGGACGGAAGGCGAGCTCCTCTATCATGCATCTTTCAAGAAGGATTTAATACCTGGAAAAACATATTTCACATCCACAGATGATGGAACTTGCGGGGAAAAGTGTTTCGGACACGAGCTGTTCTTGAACCTCGTTGAACGAGGAAAGGTGAAGATTGAAAAGGTATACATTTGCGGCCCCGAGTTGATGATGCGCCAGGTGTTCATGGTGTGTAAAAAACACGGGATACAAATCGAGGCATCCTTGGAACGCATGATGCGATGCGGGAATGGCTTGTGCGGGCTATGCGCGATGGATCCTGGCGGGTTACTCGTGTGCAAGGACGGCCCCGTGTTTTCGACCGGCCAGCTGGGCGTGCTAACCGAGTTCGGGAACTACACGAGGGATTTCTCTGGCAAGAAGTTCTTCTTCAAGAAATGACTGTTGGCAGCTGGTTTCTGATGGGAGATAATGGTGAGAGGCTCAAAGCTGCCTTGGGGGCTATCGTCGACGAGCTGCGTGCCTCCGGCTCCGTTTCAAGGAACCAGCTCAACAAGATCAAGGTCAAGCACGCGAAGCAGTTCGGGTTGAACCAAATCCCGACGAACGCCGCGATCTTGGCCATGATGCCCGAGGAAAATCGTGACACGTTCCTCCCCGTGCTTAAGCGCCGGTCGAAGCGTACAATGTCCGGCGTTTCGATCATCGCGGCCATGACGAAGCCTCTGCCGTGTCCTGGCAGGTGCTTGTACTGCCCGGGCAGGGAATCCCAGCCCGATGAGCCTGTTGCGCAGAGCTACACGGGGAGAGAACCCGCGGCGCTGCGCTCCTTGATGTATGGATACGACCCGTTCAAGCAAGTCTCCGCCAGGATTAACGATCTCGAATCAATTGGACATGTTTGTGACAAGATCGAGCTCATCATCATGGGCGGAACGTTCTTGTCCACTTCAAAGGAATATCAAGAGTATTTCGTCAAAGGTTGCATAGACGGCGTGTTGGAGAACGAAAGCGCGAGATTGAGCGAAGCAAAAAAGCTTGCGGAGACAAGTCATCGCCGCATTATCGGCATCACGTTCGAGACCCGCCCCGACTTCTGCATGGCCCCGCACGTGGATGCGATGCTCGATTACGGCGGCACACGAGTGGAGATCGGGGTGCAGACCACTTACGATGACGTTTATAACCTCGTCGGGCGCGGCCATGACGCGGCGACCACCAAGAAAGCCATCCAGGTCGCCAGGGACGCGGGGTTCAAGGTTTGCTTCCACATGATGCCTAACATGCCCGGATCCAGCGTCAACAGGGACAAGGCGATGTTCGAAGAACTTTTTTCGAACGATGCTTATCGCCCGGATTACTTGAAGATATACCCGTGCCTGGTCGTGAACGGAACCACGCTAGAAAAATGGTGGCGGGAGGGAAGGTACGAGCCCTATTCGATCGACGAGCTCATCGACTTGCTTGCCCACATGAAATCCCGGCTCCCGAGCTGGACTCGCATTCAGCGGGTGCAGCGCGACATCCCCGCGGACCTCATCCTCGAAGGGATCAAGAACAGCAATCTGCGCGAGTTGATCTGGGAAGCCATGGACAAGAAAGGCTTGAGATGCAATTGCATTCGATGCAAGGAATATGGTTTTTCCCGACAACATCAAGTAGACGAATCCATCCCCGATATTGACGAGCTCCTCATTAAAAAAGAAAAGTATGCAGCATCAGGCGGATCCGAGTGTTTCATTTCCGCGCTCCATCCCGAGACCGAGAACATCTTCGGCTATGTCAGGTTGCGGAAGCCATCCAGCAGCTATCACCGACCCGAGATGCAAGGGGTTCCCTCGTCGATCATACGCGAGCTGCGCGTCGTCGGCGAGGTCGTGCCCGTGGACAAGGTAGCGAAAAAATTGCAGGCCCAACATCGCGGGCTCGGCAAGCATCTCTTGCATTTGGCAGAGGAAGTCGCAAGATCCGACTTTTCATCGGAAAAACTGCTCGTGATATCTGGGATCGGCGTCCGGCAGTACTTCTACAACCTCGGATTTGCTCCGGATGGCCCTTATGTCTCGAAGCGCATCTGATCGCGAGCTACCCGCTCCGTGTAGAACGGGTTTATATCGTGTAGCTCCCAGAGATCCCATGGTTCAGCGTCTCTGGACCAGAATGTCGAAGGTCACGGGAGCAAGATGCCGCCGGTCATGAGCAGAAGAAGGGCGATCGCCTTGTCAAGCCTCTTACTCGCGCCACTGCTTGTTCTCCTGGCGACGTGCAACGAACACGGGAGCCTGGAAGCTTCATGCAACATCATCTTGGTCCAGGATAGTGCAGCGCCTTCGAGCACTCAACCTGCAAATCAAAGCGTGCTCGTGAACCAGCCAGGGGTCGTGATAACCTGGACCATCACCGACCCCGAACATAGCAGCGGTGTCTACCTTGTTGGCCATGACGATTACAATCCCATCGAAGACGAGAATCCGCTGAACTTGTACCTGATGCCATTCCCTGTCTGGACGAACAACACCCCGTTCTCGGTCGCGGTCAACACGTCTCAACCGGGCTTGCACAACTACACGATCTTCTTCTCGGACATGACGAAAAGCCAGTTGATCGCGGCTGCGTTGGGCGGGCAAGAGATATCGGGGAATTATTCCACCGCCTGGGTCAAAGTCGAGGCACCACCCGTGATCGATGCCCCGGCTGTCTTGAAACTCCACCGGGGTGCCATCGTGTCGTGGAATTTCACCATCAATGATCCGGATTCAACCGATGGCGAGATGAACGTCACGGTTGACGGGATGCCGGTTCTCGGCGTGAACACCCGATGGAACGCGAGCCAACCCGTTTCAATCCCGGTCAACACCTCGATCCCGGGTGTTTTCAACCATTCCATCTCTGCGACCGATGGAAATTACACCATCCGTTTTTCTTGCCTCGTGTCGGTCGCCACGAACTATCCACCGGAAGTTATCGGCCTCCAAAACCGGACCGTGTCTTACGACGATGGCATGGTACCGATCGCCTTCACGATTGTTGACATGGAGAACATGACGGGAAACTATACCCTGCAGGTGGATGGCCTTCCTATCAATGCCACGCACACCAATGCGACGTGGAACAATAACACCGCGATCCAGCTCGGTTTCCCGCTGAACCGGGCGGGCATCTTCCAGTTTAGCTTGACCGTGGACGATCTTGGATTCAACAGAACGGTGGTGATTTTCACCATCAACGCGAACGCGCCTCCCAGCGCCTCTTCGCCCCAAAACTCCACGTACCATCTCCTGTCCACCGGAGCCCAAATCACCTGGACAGTGATCGATCCGGACGACGCGTATGGCACGTACACCGTGCGTGCGACAGGCCCGGGATACGATCAAGTCATCAAAACGGGTTCCTGGACAAATGCATCCACCGTCGTCGTTTCCATCAGCACCCAAATGGCGGGAACTTGGCTTTATACTCTCTCGATATTTGACGGGTACTCGACGAGGCAAATAACCACCGAAATAACGATCCTGGAGAGCGTGCTCGACGAACAAGGCGCCACGATCGTGATGTGGGTGTTCTTTCTCGCGGGATGTGCGGGCACGGGAATGATCCTGGCGAGCAAAGGAAAGAAAAATTAACACCCAACGCGAGACGCATGACATGCCCGAGACGATTTTTTGAAAGGATCACGATGCTGATTCCATTTCCTTGATGATCGTGGCCGTTTCCTTGTTTAAATCGACCTCGGTGGCGGTGTCAGCGATGATCTCATACTCTTTTTGGAAATCATTGAACTTTACTCGCCCGCGGAACAGGTACGTTTTTAAAAGAACCCGGTTGTTCACCCTCGCGAGGATCTCGTCCTTTTCGCTATTCGATACGTCGTTCTCTGTCTTCGCGAGTTTCACTTTCTCTTGCTCAGAAATGCCAAAAAACTTGATGACGCTATCGCCGATCATCGTGACGTTTATTTTTCCGGCACCATCATCGACGGTGAGTTTCGCGATGAGCCGGGGAGATGCCTTGGGTTGTCTTCCATCGTTGACGCAAGTATAGACATCGCCTTGAAGGGTGACCTTCTTCTTGCACTTGGGGCATGCCATGTAATTGTTGATGTATCTTGATATGTTGATAACCCTGGCGGCGACCTCGCCGAACATGTTGTCCTCGACGTGGTCTAGTGACAACCGGGGAACTGGCCCCGTCGGGATCTTGCTTGCTGGCCGTGCAAATGCTTGTTCGGCAGGAACCGGTTCTATCGCTGGCACTAAGGATTCCTGTGGCTTCGTGATTTTTGTTTCCCTGCCCAGCTTGGCTTCTACCTGGTTAGTGAACCGACTATTTGCTGCTGTCACGTTCTCGATCTTGATAGGATCACCGGGCTTGAACTTCTTGATCTCGTCAACGACATCCCGCCAAGCGATCATGGTAATTGAACCGGTTTCATCGGCGACCATGATCTTGATGTTCCTGGTTTGCGTGCCGTCTTTCAACGTGATCTGCCGCTCCTCGTCGATGGCTTTCACCCGCCCCTCGAAGCTGATCGGGGATTGCGTCTCGACGATGTCCCCTATCTTGAGCTTTTGAACCGGGATCTCGACCTTCTTGGTCGACTTGGTGATTATCGTCGCCCGGTTCGCGTGGAACTCGAGCGTGGTGCTGTTGCCGTACGAGTTCTTTTTCACGGCCAGGTTCTCGAACTGGTACACGTCACCCGCGTTCAGGCCATTGTAATCGTCCATGCGATCCGCCCAGAACACGACGAACGCGGAACCGGACTCGTCCGCGACCCGCACGCGGGCCACGGAGCCTTCTTTGCCATCCTTCCTCGTGAATGTCTTGGGTGGCAGCTTCTCTTGCACCTTCGCCGTGATGGTGCAAGAGATCATGGTCTCAGTTGCGCCGGCAATCGTGGACGCCACGGCAGGAACCGGCGTGCCCGAGGTCGTGCTCGAAGCAGATTCATCGGTGATTGCATCGATATTCTTCGTGGATTTGGCGATCTTCGATGCACGGTTCGCGTGGAACTCGAGCGTGGTGCTGTTGCCATACGAGTTCTTTTTCACGGCCAGGTTCTCGAACTGGTACACGTCACCCGTGCTCAGGCCATTGTAATCGTCCATGCGATCCGCCCAGAACACGACGAACGCGGAACCGGACTCGTCCGCGACCCGCACGCGGGCCACGGAGCCTTCTTTGCCATCCTTCCTCGTGAATGCC
>JAUQYZ010000265.1 GCA_030587475.1 Candidatus Sigynarchaeum calidifontis | reverse complement strand
GTGGTCATCGCAAAGACCATCGCCTACTCGGCCATCCACGCGATACAAGTGCAGGCATTGCTGTTCGTCGCGATGATCTTCTTCTACTTGCCCGTGTACGGGGAATACATCATCACGTTCACGGTTTTGTTCGCCGTCGCGTTCTGTGGCGCCATGATCGGCATGCTCATCTCGACGGTCTCGAAGACCCGGCTGCAAGCAAACCAGATGTTCTTGATGGTGTTCATCCTGTTCTTGCTCGCGTTGATCTTCATACCGAACCCTCAGATCAACGACTGGATGCCCATGTACCAAGGCGTCAACGGGTTCGTGAGCGCCGCGTTCAAGGGGTTCGATTTCTCGTTGAAATCATGGCCGATAATATCGCTATCCATCATCGCCGGGTCATGCTTCGTGCTCACGAACGTGGCGTTCTATTTCAAGAAAACGCTCGAATAGAAAATCACTAACGGGGTTTAGCGTTGGCGACTTAAAAAAAGCGAAGGTTCTTTCACCATCGCGGAAGTCGGCGACAAAATAACGGTGCCATTCGGGAAGAATGATGGGCTCGTAGAATGGGATGTTGGCGTGCGGACAAGGATCTCTCGAATGGTTGCGTGCAACGGGGCTCTCTTGGATCGCGAGAACAATTCATTTCAGATGACCAAAAGAACTAAAAAGGAGAACGAAGGTAATCAATACATGGAAGCGGCCAACTTTCATGCAGACACCTGCGTTCTCCTTGAAGAAGTTAGCACCAAGGATATAAAAGCCTTGCGAGATATTAACGACGCATTAATGATGCGAACACGACGGGACGCCAAGGTGCACCACGAGCCCGGAACCGTCGCGAAGTCCATCTTGATGTTGATCTCTGGTATCTTGTTGGATTCTGGCCTTGAAAATGTGATCTTGTTCTTGAATGTCATTCAACAGGTCATATACGCGATAGTATCATTCATCGTAGCTGCCACGAAGCCATTGGAGATGGCGTATCACGTGAAATCCCTCTTTCACCCGGACAACAAGAATGCGTTGCTATCGGTAAACCGGACCACGGTACAAACCATGATTCCCCGAGCAGATCGCGCACAGCTGGATGAATTCCTTGGAAAGCAGGCAATCGATTGCAAGAACGAGTTAAAGGATGCTGGAATAAGCTCGGGCATAATGTTACAATCTGTTGACGAGACACACGAAAAAACGCATACAAAATATCGAAACAATAACCAAAGTCATGTTGTTGTTGGCCAACAAAACACATGGGAAACAGGATTCACGTATGATGGTACTTTTGATTCCACCAGCCATCTTTTTATGGGAATGATCCATAAAAATCGCAAGATGTCCAACAAAAAGCGAGCCGGCATCCGGCCATGGCTTCAACGTGTATTGGACAACTGCAAAAAAGCGAGGGAAGCGGGTTTCGCCACGACGCTCATTGCAGGCGACCGGGCCTATTTCATCGCCGAATTATTCGCCATGGCCACCCTTGGCAAGATCGACCCGGGGGCGTCGTGCGGCCAAAAACCACGCGTGATCACGCCCGTGAAATTCACGCGAGAAAAGGATACTTTCAAGTGGGATTACCTGCTGGACTCGGCATCTAAACAAGTTTTTACGAAGGAGATCGGGCTGAATCCATATTCTCACCCGACGTTGAAAGATTGCTGCAAGGATGCGTTCGAGAAAGGTGACAATGGAACATTTCGCGTTCCATACGGGTGCATTGCCATGGTGGATGAATATAATGCCAAGAGCAACCGTTCACTCGGGGAAATAAAAGCCAGGGCCCGTCACGTACAAGCTAAGATTGATGAGTCGGGAAATTTGCTTGAAAAAACGATAAAGAAATATTTGGCCAACTATAAGAAGGTACACGGGAAAGATGGAAAGGCCCCTTCATTTGGGCGAGGATTAAAACGCAAGAAGTTCAAGGGTGTGGATGACATGACGTTGTACCATGAATGTATCGCCATTAACGCGGAACACGACCGGTGGAACGAGGAGAAAGCCTGTTTGTTGAAGGCTCTCATGTTCTTTGCTATCTCCTTGGAGCCCGGAGAGGATCCCTCCGAAGATCCGTCGAAGTTCATCGCGTTTGCTCGTGATTATCACGAGCGTTGGGGCATCGAAATTGGTTTCAAGGATGTCAAGACAAAATTCTTGGGAGAACATCGCTCTAGACGCCCTGTTCGGCGTAGTTTTTACATGATGGTCGGCATGATGTTATATAATCGTTGGCAAGTGGAACGGGGAAAGGAGGCCCGACGTGTTCTGAGTGATTTTCCATCAAAAACCGGCATACCGGGTGAATCACGACCGTGGATCCGGCGCAAGATCGAGAAGGAATGCGATAGCTTACCAACTGCCGTGAGTTTTCTAATCGAGACCTGGTACCACGCGTTTTTGTCTGTTATAAAAAGTGCAATAATGGAAAAGAAATAAAACTCAAATAGTGAAAATAGACTCGTGAAGGTTATCTTGCCTTCCCTAGGGATGACCCGCATTTCTTGCACGTGTAGTCCCCCGATGCATCCTTCACCTTCTTGAAGCAAGCAGGGTGGTACAGGGCCCCGCAATCCACGTTGATGCACTCGAACAGGAACTCCTCGTCCTCGAACATCTCGGAGCACACGGGACACGTTGCTTCCGAGAGCAAGTCCGCGCCCAGCTCCCGTAGCGACACTTTCGTTGCAACGACCGCGCTGAATTCGTCCGTGGCCCCGGCATCTTGCTTCTCCGCGTGCGCGGACTTGGCACGCAAGTCTGCTTGCTGCTTTGCCAGCACCTGGAGCTCCCGCTCTCGTTCCTCTTCTTGCATCTCGGCGGGGACCTTGAGCAAGTAGTAGCAATGGACGCAGCGGAACACGTTCGAGTCCGTTTTCTTGTCGCTTTTTGCCCACTGGGCGGCGCAATGCAGGTGAATGGGGCTCGCGCATTTCGGGCAGTGCCGTCCATCAACAGAAAAGGGTTGCCGGCACACGGGGCACGTGCCTTGGTGGCATATCAGGCATTTCTCCCGCTCTTGCTGGGATATCTTCTCGACGAGCGCCTTCTGGGATGCTGTCATCTCGTCGACCTTGACCAGCTCGCCCGCGAGGTCGGACATTAAGGGCTTCTTGGACTGCAAGTACTGGCGCGTGTCCGCGGAGAGCGGGAGCACGATGGTATCCACGATGGTGCCGAGCATGTCCGCGTCCGAGGCCGTCGCGTACCGGCCACCGGTGATGCCGGCAACCTGGTTCAAGATGTCTTTTTCATCAGGGACGCCGACATTCACCACGTCGATTTGAATGCCAAGCCCACCAGCCAACGTTGCCATCTGGATGGGATCCATGGCCGTGCGACCGGAATAACGCCCGTCGGAGAAAAGCACCACGCGGGAAACTTTACCGCTGATCTGGCGAAGCATGTCGACGTGCATCTGGATCGCCATGGCGATGCCCGCGCCGATGTAGGAAACATCCCCTTTTATCTCCGCGGATGCGATGCTCGTTTCAATGGAGCGTGCATCGTTCGTGAGAAAAAGCGCCTTTTCGGATTGTTCCCCGAAGATCACGACACCGATGTTATTTTGCGGGTTGAGTGCCATCTTTTTCTTGACGAACCGTGAAAGGGCCGCACGGCACGCCTCGAACCGGCTTGGATTCACGTCCTTGCGGGCCATCGAACGCGACACGTCCAAGACGAGGATGGTATCCTCGACTATTTCGGAACTCATCATGCTAGAGATGCGTCTCGATACTAAAAAGGGTTTCCTTGAAGCCGCCCGTCCACGAGATCCAATTGCCCGTTACTCGCCCGCTCGGCTGAACGTGCGGGACGCGATGTCCAGCGCGTTCCCGTGAAGTATTTTGTTTCGCTCGGTATCGCAGAACACGATATCAGTCCAAGAAAATGGGGAAAAAAGAAAGATCATTGCGTTGCCCGGAAGATTTCCATGACCTCCATCTTCTCGATTCTCCGCAGCAGGATCACCATGCCTATCAAGCAGACGAGCACGGCAACGCCGAACGACTGGAGGATCGTGAGCCATGGGATGTTGGCAAGGTTCGTGATGACGGCAATCGGGACCTCGGAAATGGCCGTTTGCTCGTACGCGTTGATCATGGCTGAGAGAATGCCGATCAACGCGCCCCCCGTGGCTGCTGAAACGAGGATGATGACGGATTCCATGATGAACAAGTTTCTCGTGTCCTTGTTCCTGAGGCCGATCGCTTTCAGTATCCCGATCTCGCGTTTTCGCTCGATGACGGTGCTATACACGGAACTCATCAATCCAAATAATGCAATGAAAACCGCGAAGAGCAAGAGAGTCTGGAACAATAAATTAACCGTGGATAAGCTTTCATCTATCAATTGGACGCGGGCTTGCGAATGCTCGACGATGAAATTGTATTGCTCGCCGTCCGCCTTGTACTCGTCCTCGTACGTCCGCTGGATGTTGTTCCGCAAGGCATCGAGCGCCGGAACCGACGTGTCGTTCACGTCGATGAAAATTTTTGCCACGGGAGCATTATCGGTCGGGAGATCCATCCACTCGAGGTAATTGTCCTTGGAGACCATGACCCCGCAGTAAAAGCTCGTCAATTTAGCCTCGCGGAATTGCCAGAACCCTGGCATGCCGTCGGAAATGCCCGCGATGGTC
>JAUQYZ010000096.1 GCA_030587475.1 Candidatus Sigynarchaeum calidifontis | reverse complement strand
AAGCGGAGCAGGCGTGGGTTCGACGGATTTTGCGTTTAGGAGGAGGGGCATTGATGGAAAAAGAGTGCCGGAAATTTAAACTTGATCCAGAAATCAGCCACGGTTCAAACTTGATCAGATGAATAAAGAACAAAACCTTTTTTTTAAGCCTAAACTGCAATTATGGAAGCGTGATACTATATATCGATCGAAAAATGGACAAACTCTATCTTTACGACCTCAATCCAAAAAGATACCTTAACTTAATGACGTTGCGCGCCGGGCCCGGCCACGGCGAGCAGCGTGCCGCCTTCCTTCGCATTTTAGGCCCTCGCATCTGTCATCGATGCGGGAACGCGATCGCCGCGGAACAGGAGCACAAATCGCATTGCAAATTCTGTGGGGAGCCAGTGACCCGGGCCGATTAGCAAGACCCGACTTTGATGCCTTGACGGTTAAACTGATATAGTCTGCGAGCGAGAAAAAGCTCACATGATCGATGAATCGCAGACAATGGCAAGCATGAACTGGCGCCTCGTGGAAGATGCGAAGGAGGCCATGTCCCGTGGCGACTGGATGCTCGCCTTGAGCTTGTTCGAGCAATCGCGCCGCATCTGCATCGACGAGGGCTGGCGTGACGGCGTCCACTACGCCGACGACATGATCTTGAACATCTACCCCCTGGTGAAACGCCAGATCGACGATGGCAACAGGATCGCGCGAGAGACGCGTGTCGACGCAGCGGATGGCGTGGATTCACAGCCGAGGGCACGCCAGCATGCGTATTTCCACGCGTCCACGCACATGGATTCAGCTACCGATGGCGAAAAGAAGGACGCGTTCGACGACAGCGGGTCGAACCGGCGGTTGCGGCGCATGATCGGCGATGGCAAGGGCGCATTGGATTAATCGGGCTTTTTTTCGGCACGTTCTCCTTAAATCGATAGCACCATTCGGATCACAAGAGCCGCTTCCTTGCTCCAGGGCACGCGAAGTGAACGCCACGGCACGAGACACGACTGCTCGCACGGAATTTACTCTCGATTTCACCCATGTCTTAAGCATCGTGAAGTGGAACTGCCTGGGCTTTCTTTTCATTGATTTTCTCATTCCCTTCGTCGTGAGCGCCGAGATACGAGCATCGATGCTGAGCCTGGGGATCGTCGTGTCGTTCGGCATGATCGGTCACGTCATAGGAAGCCCGATTGCCGGTTACTTGGCAGACCGTGTCTCGAAACGGAAGCTGGTCCTTGCCGGCGCGTGCGGTCGCGGAATCGCGTACGTGGTGATGTACCTGGCGATCGCGTTGCAGCTGATGCTTGGCCCGGGCGATGCACTTGCCGGGCTCATGGCCTCCGAGCTCATTCTCGGCTTCACGGTCTCGTTCTTCTGGGTACCCATCAACGCGATCATCGCGGACAAGTCGGCAAAGCAATATAGGTCCCTCGCGTTTGGAAAACGCCAATATTACAAAGGCATCGGTCTCGTCATCGGGACGGTGATAGGGATAGCCATCTTCGCCGCATCGAACATCCTCATCCCGGACACCTTCCCGCTGAAGTCCTTCTTCCCCCAGGCGTCGCTCCTCGTCTTCGGGCTTGCGAACGTGCTCGCGGGTATCTCTTTCTACCGGCACGTGGATGACGGGCTTGTGCACGAGAGCAAGCTCGTGGACGAAAGATCAGGGAGTCTCGCCATGGCGAGGACATCGCATCACGATCAAGTATTGTTGAAACGCGCTTCCGTTTCCGTTTGTTTTGCCGTGGGTTTTTCTTTCCTCATGATCGCAGTGTTCGCCACGATGTTGAACGAGGCCATGACAAAGCCGTTCTTGCGCGTCTACGTGCTCGAGAACATCGAACCTGATCCGAACCTTGCAATCATCGGGTTCGTCCCCGGCACCCTCTTGTCGCTGTTCCTCGCCCCGAAGCTTGGTGAACTGGCCGACCGCATCAACCCCCTCAAGGGCATCGCCGTGATTTGTACGCTCGGTGGACTCGTGACGCTCTTGCTCATAAACGTGGCAGAATTGTGGCTTTTCATCCCCGTCCACACGGCCGACGCGACCCTCGCGCTCTCGACCGGGCTCATCATCGACAACCTCTTGTCGCGTGTATCGAAGGTGCACCGCGGGAAGCTGTTTGGCATGAAGATGCTCGCCGCCAATCTCGGCGAGATGAGTGCCCCGATCATCGGCGGTTTGATGTACGACGCTGTGAGCGCGCAAGCACCTTTTGTCTTCTCTATTTTCGTCGAGTGGTCTCTGATCGGGCTATACGCGATTGTATTGTTCCTCATCAAGCGGCAGCTCGCCGAGTCCTTCGACCGGCATTGAACGCCCTTCATCGATTCGCTAATTAGGCAAGCCGAACGCCACCAGCATGATTAAATGCTACATTTCATTCAGATGCCCGCGCTTTCTCGCCATTCACGACCTCAGGGAACCCGAATCAGCATGTTCGACTTCCTCGTCGCCCTCGGGATCGCATTCGGCTTTATCTTCATCAACGAGCTCGGCGACAAGACCCAGATCATCATTCTCTGCCTCGCGACGAAGGCACGCTACTCGCCGAAGAGGCTGGCGATGGGCGCTGTCACGGGGTTCGCGGCAGTGGTAACGCTCGGGGGGATCATCGCCCTCCTCTTGTCGACCTTCATCCAGATGGACTGGATCACGCTCGTGTCAGGTACCATCTTCGTGATCTTGGGCATCGTCCAAATAATCAAGTGGTTCAAGGAGCGACAAGGGAAGCACGAGAGGGACATGGCGTGCGAGGACGAGGAGGCAAAGAAATACGAGAAGACAGGCAACTCGTTCGTCGCAAGGTTCATCGCCATCGTTTCCATGGAGCTCGGCGACAAGACGCAGGTGGCGACGATCTTGCTCGCGTCGACGTCGGCATCCTTCGCCGGCACGCTCGTCGGGTCGTAGGCCGCCTTGTCCGTGCTCGCCGTGATCGGTGCCCTGGCGGGACAATGGGTCGCCAAGAAGGTGCCAGTGCACGTCATGGAGATTCTCTCGGCAATCGTGTTCGTGGTGATCGGCGCCATGATGTTGATAGGTGCACTCCGCGCCTTCACGTAGTCCACTCGTGCCTTGCATTTTTCATGACGAGATCAAGAAAAAAGTTGAATTTTGATTAATGCGTGAGCGCCAAGAACCGCTCGACGTAATAGGTCGTGCTCTGGCCGTACTGCAAGTAGTGGATGGCCTCGAACGCGTGGGCGCCGAGGGGATAGTAGGCGCCTATTGCTATGTACCCGCTGGCCTCCAATATCGCCTCGAGTTGTCTTGACCACCCTGCCGTGACGTAATCGTTTGTCCCGTGCAATAGGATGGTCGCACACAGCTTCGCGTTCCCGTTTTGCGTCTTATCGGCGAGCACGTAAGGATCCATCCATTTCCACAGCTCGTTGTAGACCGGGCTTGACGGGTTGGACGAGCCGCGGATGTAGGGTAGGTCCGCGCCAAAGAAGATATCCTCCGATCCACCGGCAGCGACCCCGTGGGCGCCGTAGTAGGGAATGCAGCCCTTGGCTTTCATCGTCGATGCAAAGTAGGGCTGTAGAAAGGTCATGTTGAACCCGTAGGCGCACACGGGCACCATCCAGCCGCCGAAGCTGCGTCCCGCGAAATAAACGCTGTTCAAGTCGGCGTGGTAGTATGCCGCGTTCGTCGCGTTCTCGAGGAACTTCGTGAAGTTGCCGACGTGGTAGATCGTGTCTGGGAAATCGTACCCGTTACGCCCGTCCCGCGAGGTGTTCGGAATCCCCGAATCGTGGTAGGTACGCATCCTGACAAAGCCGTATTCCAGGTCGCACACGAGATAGCCCTGGTTCGCGAGATACTGGGACGTCCAGTTCGCGTTCTCCGTGCCGAAGCTCATGCCGATGCCGTGCATGAAGATGATCACGGGGAGGCGGTCCGGCTTGCCATCGCCGAAGCCGAGCCAGGGGGGCAAATACGCATCGAACACGAACGTGTCGATGATCGACGTGAATTTCGACGATCCGTTCGATATCACGGTACCGTTCGGCCACTTGACGTATCGCGGGCTGTCGCGGCAGTACTCGATCGTGAACCGGGCGTTCGACGGGATGTCGTACCCGTGCGCCATGTCGAAAAACGAGAAGGGCACCTGGCGCATTCTCGCGTACTCGGCGGGCGTGATCTGCGACTGCCAGTCGTTGCCGAACGACGCTGCGAACTGCGCCTCGATGGACGGGTTCGTCCACGCCATGGTGCCCACGAGCGGCACGGCGTTGATGGCCATTACGACCACCGCGAGCCGCAAGAGCGTGTTGTAGGGCTGGTTGTACCTCGCGGGACGCTTCCGCGCGAGCTTGAGGACGACGAAGGCGACCGGGAGGGCGACGCCGAACAAGATCGCGTTGCTCGACAAGATGGCTATGGCCATGGCCGCGTCGAGCACGATGATGAGCAAGCCAAGGCCGAGCAGCGCGAGCAAGACCCCGATGAAGATGGACAGCACGATGTTGGAGATGACGCGGAAAGCGATCTCCTTTGCCGTGCGGGGCTGCGCCGGCGCGTGCTTGGCCTCGAAGTCCGGCTTCCCCTTGAACAGCACGAACCCGTTCAGCATGATGCTGACGGCGGGCAGGGCCATGGTCGCGAAGACGTGGACGGCCAGGAGCGGCATCGCATAGTCCGATGACAACTCGTCGATGAAATTGATGCTCGCCACTGCCGAGAGCGAATAGGTGAAGAACTCGAGCGGGAGCATGACGATGTAGAGCCAGGAGAGGAGCTCGATCAGCCGCCGCTGCGCATTGTTCTCCACGCTTTTCTTGCAATAGTACCCCGCTGCGATGATCGCGGAAAAAATGGTCGAGACGATCGCGATGAACTCGACGAGGCCCGCGATCCACGACACGTACGACCCGGCAAGAGCGACGCTGCCGCGGACGATGAAATACAACGGTATCGACGCGGCGCTGCAAGCGAGGGATATGAGATGCAACCAGCCGAATTTACATCGCTTCGCTGCTTGGATGATGCGCATTTTCAGCGCGAATGGTTTGCCCCGTGGCTCGTACTTGCCGGCAGCGAGCGCGTCCACCGCATTTTTGAGCTCGGAAGTGTGCGTGCGCATCCAACGCGCGAAGAGCCACGAACTCAACGGCGCGAGCCGGAGCGATGAGAAAAGGAAGATCATGCCCGCGGTGACCCAAGCGAGTGTGACGCCGAGCTGGATCGCTGCGTTTTCAAAGCCGTTAAGATCCCATCCTGGATTCGTCCACATGCCCGACTGCATCAGCCACAAGCCGGCGGCGACGATGGCGAAGAACAAGAGCCAGTCTGCAGAACGGAACTTTTGCTGGTATTCTTGCGGTATCTTGTCCCAGACACTGTCGGAGAACCGGCCGCCCACGATGCATTTCGTGCAGACGATCTCGCCGCTGTACATGCACTGCACGAGCTTGCGCGTGAGGCCGAGGGTTCGGCCGCAGTGGGGGCATTTCGCACCAGGGTCTAGCGGAAACTTGTACATGGCAGTTTTTCCTCTGATCGTTGGTGATAACTGGATAGATGGAGGGGGTCGGGGATTAATAAGCCGATCTTAAGGAATCGGAAACCTGCCCCCCGTTACCTCGAGGGGGATTGCCGGGGGCGCGCTTCGATTCATGGGAATAATGAAAAGCATCTCCTTCATTCTCCAGCGATATAAGACCAGGGCGATCTCAAGATGCCAGACCGACCAGTTCCGGAGCGCAAGGCGAGCTCATTCCGCGAGCTCGTCGGCATCTTGCGCCCGCATTGGAAACGCTCGATAGCCAGCATCCTCTTGGCCATAGTGCAAGTGATCTTTCACATCCAGTTCCCCATCATCTTGCAAACGATGGTCAGCAAGGTGATCGCCGGGAGCTCTGCCGAGTTGGCCTGGACCTTCGCGTGGCTAGTGTGCGCGTTTGCCGCGGAAGGCGTGCTTTTATTCTTCCGGACGGCGTACTTGAACCAGCGCGTCGCCAATGAAATCGTCTACGAAACGAGGAACCGGGTGCTCGCCAAGATCTTGAAGCATTCCTACAAGTTCATCGATACCGAGCAGAGCGGGGATCTCGTATCGACTATCACGTCCGACGTGAACCATATCAAGCAATTCCTGGCCTTCCACATCCCGTACTTCACGCGCAACGTCTTCCAGGTCGTTGGATTGATGCTCATAATGTATTTCATCAGCCCGAGCTTGCTCTTGTCCCTGGTTCCCATATTGCCGTTCCTCGCGATCGCCATGGTCGTGTACTTCAAGAAAATCCACCCCATCGTCTTCCAGCAGCGCGAGATATTCGGGAACTTGACATCGCGACTGCAAGAAAACATCAGCGGGATGCAGCTCGTCCGCTCGTTCGCGAATGAAAGCGTGGAGATGGAACAGTTCGACAAGATCAACGTGGCCTTTAGCATCACGACGAAGCGCACGAGCAAATTGGGAAGCGCATACAATCCAGTAATCCATTTCCTCATCCGGCTCGGGTGGACGACCGTGCTTGGCGTTGGTGGTTACATGATCTTGCAAGGCACGGCGGGCATCACGATGACGATCGACCAGCTCTTCGCGTTCATCCCCAGCTTGAACTTGCTCGTCGAGCCGGTCCAGTTCATCACGTGGTGGGGCGGCGAGATCGGCAGGATCCTCGCTGCATACGAGCGCATCAAGCGCGTGCTCGATCTCGACGTGGACGTCAAGCAAAGGCCTGATGCCATCAAGCTCCCTCGTCTCGAGGGGGACGTGACCTTCAAGGACGTCATGTTCGAGTATGAACGCGGCAGTCCCGTGATCGCGGGCATCAGCATGCACGTGCCCGCGGGAAAAACCATCGCGCTGCTCGGGGCGACGGGCAGCGGCAAATCGACGCTCATACACCTTCTCGGCCGCTTCTACGATGTCACGTCGGGATCGATCGTCCTCGATGGCCAATGGGACTTGCGCGACGTGGACCTGGACTCGTATCGTGACCAGGTCGGCATCGTCGCGCAGGAGCCGTTCTTGTTCCAGCAGACGATCCTCGAAAACCTGACCCACGGGCTCGATCGCGGTCGATGGACCATGGATGCGGTCGTCGACGCGTGCAAGATCGCGAACATCCATGGCTTCATCGACTCGCTGCCTGAAAAATATGACACGATCGTCGGCGAGCGCGGCACGACGGTCTCCGGCGGGCAGAAGCAGCGGCTCACGCTCGCGAGGGCAATATTGCGCCGGCCCCGGATCCTCATCCTAGACGACGCGACGAGCTCGGTCGACGTCGATACCGAATACGAGATCCTCTCCGACCTCAAGCGGATCTTCAGCACCTGCACGACCTTCATCATTACCCAGCGGCTCTCCACCGTGCGCAATGCAGACTACATCTACATGCTTGAAAAGGGGCGGATCGCCGAGGAGGGGACGCACCAGCAGCTCATGGCGCGGAGCGGCATCTACGCGACGCTGTACAACACGATCACCTATTCCCCGGCGAATGACCCGAGGTTGAAGCGCGATGCCAGAGGATGACCAGAAGCCCGAGCGACCGGAGTTCGGCGCGCTGGAAACAATCAAGCACCTCTTCTCGTTCGTCAAGCTCGACAAGCGCATCTACTTGCTCGTGATCGTGCTGGCTGTGTTTGGCTCGCTGGCGGCCATGATATCGCCGCTCATCGTGCAGCAGAGCGTGGACGCCATCGTGGCACGGCGGCCCTTCGACGAGATCATCGGCCTCATCATCGTGCTCGGGGCCATCGCGGCCATCGAGGCGGTCATCTCCACGGCGAACTCGTATGCCTTGTCATACCTCGGCATCGAGGCAATGTACGGCGTGCGTAACCGCATGTTCCAGCACTTGCAGAAACTCTCCCTCACGTACTTCCACACGACGAAGACGGGCAAGATCATCTCCTACGTGACGAACGACGTCGAGACGGTGAACAGCCTTAGCAGCATCGGCCTCGTGACCGTCATCGTCCAGCTCTTCCAGCTGGTCGCCAGCGTCTTCTTCATGCTCTCGCTCTCGTGGCAGATGACGCTTTTACCCCTCGCCATCATGCCGCTGAACATGTTTTTCCTGGTGTTCTTCTCTAAGCGGTCGCGGTCATACTTTCAAGTCATCCGGAAAACGATCTCCACCATGACCGGCCAGGCGCAGGAATCCATCGACGGCTTCCGCACGATCAAGAGCCACAAGTCCGAGGCAGCGGTGCTGGCCAAGTTCGATGCCGCGACGCGGGCGGAGAGAGACGCGATGCAGCATGCCGCGCCCATATGGGCCGTGATGCAGCCCGTGTTCACCGCGATCACCTTTATCAGCATCGGCGGGTGCGTGCTCCTCGGCGGGTTCTTGTATTTCAGCGGGTTCATCGCCAACATCGGCTTGATCTTTGCGTTTATCATGTACCTGCTCACGTTTCTCGGCCCGATTAGTAGTCTTGCAACCTTCTTGTCGGATGTGCAGAATGCCGTCGTGGGCGCGGGTCGCGTTTTGCGTTTGCTCGGGACAGAGCCAGACATGCATGATCCCGCGAAGCCTGTCCAGCTCGGAACCACCGTGCAAGGTGCCATCGATTTCGACCACGTACACTTCGCGTACGATGGTACAGACGTGCTCCGGGACGTCGTGCTCCACGTGAACCCAAAGGAACGCCTCGCGATCGTCGGCCCGACCGGCTCAGGCAAGACCACGATCATCTCACTCATCCCGAGATTCTACGACGTCAAGGCCGGCAGCGTGCGCATCGACGGCGTCGACGTGCGAGATCTCGAGATGCAGGATCTGCGAAAGCGCGTCGGGCTCGTCTTGCAAGATAACTTCTTGTTCGCCACGTCGATCATGGAGAACATCAAGTATGGCAAACTCGGTGCCAGCAACGATGATGTCATCGATGCGGCGAAGAAAGTCGGCGCACACGAGTTCATCGAGCAACTCCCGCGCAAGTACGAGACCCAGGTAGGCGAGCGTGGCGCGATCCTCTCCATCGGCCAGCGCCAGCTGATCGCGTTCGCGCGGACGCTGCTCGCCGATCCCCCGGTCCTCATCCTCGACGAGGCAACATCGTCGGTCGACGCGTACTCGGAGATCTTGATTCAAAAGAATCTCGAAAAACTCCTCGCCAACCGAACGAGCATCATCATTGCCCACCGGTTATCGACTGTCGTGAATGCAGACACGATTGTCGTCCTCCAAGATGGCAAGATCATCCAGAGGGGGAACCACGTGCAACTGGTACAGGATGAAGGCGGCTTGTACAAGAAGCTCTACGAGATGCAGTTCGCCGAAGGGAACCACAATTAGGCTTGCTACCACGAGCTCCAGCGCTGGTCGAATCTCCGCCGGATCTTGTCCATCATGTCCTTCTTGGCCTTTTCTTCCTTCATCTCCTCGATCCAGGTGAAGATCGCGTCCTCGATGGCGTATTCCATGGCCATCTGCTCCTTGATGGTCTCTGGATCGTCGGAGATACCGCCCCTCTGGCCACGCACGTATTCTTGCTTGACCAGGTTTAAGAGAGTCGGGACTAGAGTCGTTCGGGGTACCTTTACGACCACGTCACTAGAAACGACGGGATGGCGAGATCGCTCGGACTTGTCCGCTAGGATGATGGAACGTGAAACGGTTCTTGATAACAAGGGGCATCTATTTATTATCCATGGTCCTATCAACCATCGTTCACGGTGATCACGATGAACTATGACGAGTTCAAGAAGCTATGGGACAAGGAAGGTAAGACCGAGGCGGGGGCTATCAAGTGCTTGCTCATCGCCGTGCTCGAGACCTTCAAGGAAAGCAACCCGGACGGGAAGAAGATGTGGGGGATGGTGCTCCCGAAAGATCAATTGACACCCAATGGAGAACCCGGGACGCAACACAAGACGGCAATGAGCCAGTTTGAAAAGACCGTGCAAGGAACGGATTTCAAGGGTGGCATCGCAGCGAGTTACCTCGGTGGTACGCCGGCCAACAAATATAAACCGAATTACAAGGCAACGATAACCCTTCTCCCCTCCTCAAAACGCGGCGACAAGGAGAGCAAGGTGTTCGTGCAGAGCGGCGGGAAGGACAGCCCCTCCCCCGTGCAATTGCGAAAGAACGACGAGGGTTATTGGAAGATCTTCGAGTATAGCTCGCTCTACACGGGTGTGAAGCCCATCAAGTCCGGCGATTTCTAATCTGTTTTTTCATCCTTTTTTTGCTAGCGCTGTCGACGTGTAGAACGACCGGTCGAAGATCGCCCCCTTGGAAACCATGATGTTTCGCACCGCGGCAGGTTCCGTTGTCGTGAGCTGGAGTGGCGTGATGCCCTTCTTGATGCAGATGCTCGCGGCGATGCCGGCTGCCGTTCCCATCATGGCGCACGTCGTCATGACCCGAGCCGAGCTCATGGCCAGCTGGTCGGCCGAGAGATCCCGCCCAGCGACGAGCACGTTGTCTGCTCCCCGCGGGATGAGGCATCTCAAGGGGATATGATAGCCGGGGACGCGCATCTGGTCTTTGGGAAGGATGTATGTACGTTTGTCATTGCCAGGCTCGTGCGCGTCGAGCGGGTAGCTCCCGACGGCTATGGCGTCGTCGAATTCCTTGCCAGAGCGCACATCTTGCAACGTGAGAGTGTATTCTCCGATTATCCGGCGGCCCTCACGAATGCCGATGATGGGTGAGACGTGATCGATCTCCCACCGCTTGTGCTTGACCCGCTGGTAATAGTCGAGCACTTGCATGGCTTTCCGCCTCCCTTGCACCTCGGCACGGGTCAAGCTACTCGTGGACGTTGCGTCGAAGCCGGGCACTTTTACCTTCACAGATCGGCCGAGGAAACCGTTCGGGCCGAAGCTCGTCATGGGAAGCGCCTCCTTTGACGAGATGGGAACCCACGGGAAGTATTCGGGTGGGACCCGCCGAGGCTTCCCGAACCAGCTTGCTTGTCGCGTGGAGAACATTATGGACATGGGAAGCTGCAGGCCATCCGCCTCTCGCCCCTTCACGGTCTCGAAACCAGCGGCGTGGACTACATCGGCCTCGCCCGTGCAATCGATAAACATTCTAGCCTTGATCGCCTCGATGCCGGACTTGCCGGCGACGAGCACGTGGGTCAATGCCTTGCCAGACCGCATCATATCGACGAACCGCGTGTGGAGCATGACCATCACGCCGTAGCGCGAGCACATCTCCTGGAGCACGAGAGCAAGGATCTCGTGATCGAATCGCCTCCCCGTGAAAAAAACATCCCGGGCAAAGAAATGTGGCCGGATAGCGTGGAATTTTTCGAGATCGGCGATGATCTCGTCGAAGATCGGTCCTTGTCCCCTAGTCTCGCCGCAGAATCCGTTGACGCCACCAGTGGTTCCGTTTCCACCGAGAACCCCAAACCGCTCGACCAAGATGACCCTCGCGCCGTCGGCAGTAGCAGCGCATGCGGCGCAAGCACCACTGATACCACCGCCGATGACGATAACATCGCAATCCTGGCTGACCGGAACATCCTTAGACCACGAAATCGTCTCGGCATAGTTTCCATTTGAAGCTGGCATAACACTGGGATTAACGGGAATGAAGATAAACTGGTGAAAAAACGAGAGTAGGAAGCAATTGGTACCAATTCAACCGAGAAAGAGATGCTTACTGGCGAAGTTCGGGTCACTTGTGAGGTTCACGCCGAGCCGGCGCAGGCCTGCTTCGTCGCCGGGGGTGGGCATATGGGTCATATGCATCTCGCAACCCTTGAGCTCCTTGAGCTTTTCCATGGCGAATTCTGCAGTCGGGTTCGTGGTTGCGCTTATTCCGAGCGCGATCAAGGCTTCGCCAAGATCCAAGCTCACGTTTTTCATCTGGAAGATGTCATTCTTGAGATGGCCTATCGATTCAAGCACGTTCTTCGAGATCAAATCGATCTTGTCCGGGATCCCGGCGAGGCGCTTGATCGCGTTGAGCACGACGGCCGACGACGCGTGCATCAACGACGAGTTCTTGCCCGTCACGATCGTGCTTTGCTCGTCGTTGAGCTCTATCGCGGCGCCGCAAAAGATATCGCCATCTCCCTTTCCCTTGTGCCTGGCATCCTCGGCTGCTCGGCGTGCGGGGCCAACGACGAGGCGATCAGCGGGGCCAAGGTTGAGCTCCTTCATTAGCAATTCGGCCCGCTCGACCGTCTTCGACGCCGCGGCGCCGATCGCGTACTCGCACGAGTACCGGAAGTAACGGCGGATGAGCTCTTGCTTCGCCGCGGCCTGGCACGCGAGGTCATCGACGATCGCGAAGCCGGCGCGGTTCACGCCCATGTCGGTCGGGGACTTGTAGGGCACGTTACCCGCGCCCATGATCCGCTCGATAATCTTCTTGAGCAACGGGAATGCCTCGACGTCCCGGTTGTAGTTGATGGCAACCTTGCCGTATGCCTCGAGATGAAAGGGATCGACGCAGTTGAAGTCGCCGAGGTCCGCCGTCGCGGACTCGTACGCGACGTTAACGGGATGCTTGAGTGGCAGGTTCCAGATGGGGAAGGTTTCGAACTTCGCGTATCCTGCCTTCTTGCCGCGTTTATACTCGTGGTAAAGCTGAGAGAGGCAAGTTGCCATTTTACCGCTATTCGGGCCTGGTGCGGTCACGACACAAATGGGCTTGGTTACCTCGATGTAGGGATTGGAGCCATAGCCCTCGTCGCTCACGACCAGGACGAGGTCGGCGGGATATCCCTTGATCGCCCGGTGCGTGAAGACCTTGATGTCGCGGCGCGTGAGCTTGTCCATAAATTGCTTGACCAGCGGCTGGTTATCGAACCGGGTGATGACGACTGACTTGGGATCAAGGTCACCATCCCGTAAATCGTCGACGAGCTTGAGCACATCCGCGTCGTAGGTGATGCCAAAGTCGGCTCGCATCTTGCGGCGTTCGATATCGCCAGCGAACACGCAGATAATGATGTCCGTCTTGTCCTTGAGCATCTGCATAAGCTTGATTTTCACATTCGGATCGAAACCAGGGAGTATCCTTGCCGCGTGCATATCATAAAAAAGTTTTCCCCCGAACTCGATGTACAGCCGGTCGAGCCCGAGACTTTTTGCGCGTTCCAGGATGAATTCGCTCTGCTGTTTCAGGTATTGAACGCTATCAAAGCCGACCTTCATCATGAAGAACCTAAGGCCATCGAGTGCTTTTTATGGATATTGTTAACCAGAAAATACGAGAAAGATGTAGTAGATCAACTCGTAAAAGTTACAATCTCAATCCTTATCTAAACCAACTCGTTTTGTATCTTCATGGCTTGAGTCATTTTCTCCATAGTCGACAAGATACGCATCTGGTGGGCGAAACGGCGCAATAAAGCGCCGCCAAGTGAGCTACCGTGCGGGAAAAAAGGAATGGGCACGGATGTCGATGGACTGGAAGCCCCGGTGAAATAAGCGTCCACCTTACCTTTTTTCTCAATCATCTTCGAAAAATTCTTGGATTCGCTCGGGATCCTCGCGGCAGTGGTCATCCAAATCTCGCGGTATGTTCCTTCGCCTTCTGTAAGGTCCGATGCGATGCCTGTCTTCTACCGCGCATTTGCGGCCAATGCAATCATCGATACCTTCCATTGCCATCACCAATCATGGAATCGCGACCGGGGCTCTTCAACCTTGGGAAGACCATTTAAAAGTGTATTGGCGATTTTTCGAATGCCTTGCTCGTCGTATCTGGATGGGGAGATGCAAGCAAGTAAAAGAAATAGGAATTGCAAGACTCCAAGAAACGAGCGGGATGCCCTATATCCCAAATGGCGGGGGACGATTCTCGAACGTCGCGAATTTCCGCGTGAACTGGTGCTTCTCGAACAGGTGCACCATGGCTTCCGTCTGCTCGCGCACGTTGGCCCAAATACGCGGCACGCCAGCGATGGTAAGGTAGGTCATCGCAGCTTTGAGCAATTTCTCGCCGATGCCCTGTCCGCGACATTCCTTCTTGATCATCATGTTGCTGATGTAGCCATATTGCGAGCCGGTCGGATCGCGGAGGATGTCGCAAAAAATGCTCCCGACCACTTCTTTTCCACCTTTTACCGCAACATAGCAGCCGGGCACGTTTTCTATGAGCCTTTTTTCCATGTACAGCTTGAACCAGCGTGCATCAAACGGATCATCGAAGAGCCGGGCGAGGTTCCGAACCAGGTCTTCGACTTCAGCGTAATCGGATTCCTTGTACCACCGGATGGTAATATCTTCACTCGACATGGCAATTCACTCGATAGAGTAGAGGAACGATGCATAGTTTTCAGCTATGTCATCGAACAATGTTAGTAATATGTATAAAAACATGGTGATATGCATGCGATAATCATAAAAAAAAACGCCTGGATTATGATTTTCCAAAGACGATAGATCACACCCCTTCGATCGAGCTTTGGTTCGGCAAGAGAGGCGATCACCCGATTCGAGGGCCAACACAGTCACGAGCGAGCACCTTTATTGTGCACGGCTCTAAATAGTTGACGACGCACATGACCGTAAATTCCTCCAAGGGCCTTTCTTGCATCGCCAACATTCGGTCGATCGCCGACATAGGTGCCTCGAAGAAACGTCGCTACGTGTACTTGAAAACTTTTCGGGATTCGTTCAAGGGAAGGCTTTACGCGATAAACCCGGTTGCAGAACCGATTCCAGGTTTCCCGGACGTTGCCGTGTATGCCAAGGTTACCGACATCCCTGCTAATGAGCCCGTCGACTTCGCGTTCATCGAAGTACCCCGCGAGCACGTGCTTGGCGTCGTCAAGGATTGTGTCAAAAAGGGCGTGAAGCTCGCAGCGATCTTCTCGTCTGGTTTTGCGGACGCGGGCACCGATGAAGGGCGGGAGCTCCAGGCAGACCTGGCCCGATTCATCAAGGAAGAGGGGAATGGGATCCGAGTCATAGGCCCGAATGGCATGGGACTCTATTATCCCCGACTCGGGATCCGCTGGCGCCCGTCCTTGCCGATCGAGCATGGCAACATGGGCATCGTGGCGCAATCCGGCGGCCTCTGCAACTTGCTCATCCACGGGTTGACTGCATCGGGGATGCCCGTGTCCACGGCCCTGTCGATCGGCAATGCGATGGACATCACCGCTCTTGATGCTATCTCTTACTTCAGGGACGATCCCGAGACCGGGATCATCGTGGCTTACCTGGAAAGCATCCCGGCAGGTAGTGGTGGAGATTTCATTCGATTGGTGCAATCCTGCCAAAAACCGATCATTCTTGTTAAAGGGGGTCGAACTGCAACGGGATCCAAGGCAGCACGCAGCCACACTGCTGCAATTGCTGGTAATTTTTCTGCTTGGCAAGCAGCTGCCCGCCAAGCTGGCGCCTTGCTCGTCGAGACGTTCGAGGACCTCATCGACGTTGCAAAGTACTTGTCGTGTTATGGCAAGGCGCGAGTCAAGAGCGTTTGCATGCTCACGCTGTCCGGCGGCTACGGGGTCATTTGTTCTGATGTTCTCGCGAGCCATGACATCACGATGCCAGACTTCTTCGGAAACGAGAGCTTGAAGGCATCGCTGCGCCGTGAACTCGCGTCGATCGGTACGGGCATCGGGAACCCGATCGATGTCGGTGCCTTCATTTACGAGGTCGACAAGATCGAGGCCATCGCGAGGCATGTGCTGTCGGACTCGTCGGTCGATGGCCTCGTTTTCGAAATAGCACCCCTTTATGTTGCCTCGAGCCTCCGCCCGGACGTTCACCTCGAGACAGCGCTTCCTCCCATGCTTATGCGCTTGAAGCAACTGGTGCCAAAGCCGATCGTGGTTATTACGGAGGATGTTGGATATGATAGCGTGAAAAAGGACATCGCGTCCAGGCTCTTTAGCCTTAAGATCCCCGTTTTCAGCGACATTTCACACGTCGCACGGGCATTGCGGTACATAAACGGCCTCAAGCACCCGGAGGAGTGATGCGTGCAAAACACGGTCAATCTCATCCCCTTGCCAGAACGAATATTGCACGAGGACGGGCAATTCATCATCGGGGAAAAATCTTGCATCCTACACGACCCGGTGTTTACACGCGTGGCGCAAAACCTGGCAAATCTCATCAACCGGGCTTCTACCTTCGTGTTGCCGGTGAAGGCAACATCCGACAACATCGACTTGCCAAGCGGGATCAAGTTTTTACTGAAAGATAGCGTGCACAGTGAAGGTTACGAGCTCCTCGTGACGAAGTCGGGCATGATAATCGCCGCTTCCCAGCCGGCAGGGGCATTCTACGCCGTGCAGACCGTCCGGCAGCTGCTCGACCCCGCCATCGACGACCCGGCCATCTCGCCGAAAAGGGACTCGTGGGAGGTGCCTTGCATCGAGATCACCGACAAGCCCCGCTTCCCCTGGAGGGGCTTCATGCTCGACGTCGGGCGGCATTTCTTCGGGAAGGAGATCATCAAGCAGATCCTCGACGTGATGGCAGCCATCAAGATGAACGTCTTTCACTGGCACTTGACCGACGATCAAGGCTGGCGCATCGAGATCAAGAAATATCCCCGCCTCGTGCAGGTCGGATCCAGGCGAAAAAACACGCAAGTGGGCGGTTACATCAGCCCCATGCGATCGGGGAAGCCGCACGAGGGTCATTACACGCAAGACGACGCGAGAGAGATCGTCGATTACGCGCGGGATCGGTTCATAACGGTCGTCCCTGAAATCGAGTTTCCTGGGCATTGTACCGCCGCGCTCGCCGCGTACCCGGAATTTAGCTGCACGGGCGGGCCATTCGATGTCCCGACCACGTTTGCCATAAAGAAAGATGTCCTCTGCATTGGAAAGGAGCAGTCTTTCGACTTTATTCGCCAGATCTTCGATGAAATATGCACCGTGTTCCCCTCGAAAATTATCCACGTTGGCGGTGACGAGACCCCGACGCACCGGTGGAAAAGATGCCCGGATTGCAAGGCACGCGTGAGGAACGAGGGGTTGCATTCCGTGAGCGAACTGCAGCCGTATTTCACGAGCCGCATAGGGAAGTTGCTGGCCGAGCGCGGTCGCTCGTTGATAGGCTGGAACGAGATCCTGGGAGCAAAACTCGCGGCTGACGACATCGTGCAGTTCTGGACGGGGCGCACGAAAAAGATCTTGCCACACCTCGCCAAGGGCCGAAAGTTCGTAATGTCGCCGTTCTTCAACGTTTACATCGACCACGACTACGTGCTCTTGCCACTGGACATGGTATACGGGTTTGATCCTGTTCCCAAGGGGTTGCCGGCCGATCAACAGCCGAACGTGATCGGGATCGAGGTCCCGCTGTGGACAGAGTGGGTGCGGAACACGAGGCGCTTGTTCTGGCAGCTATTCCCGCGATTGCTCGCCGTCGCCGAGACCGGCTGGACGCGCGGGGACTTGAAGGACTATAACTCGTTCAAAACGCGGGTAGCATCGTTCTACCCGCGCCTCGAGCGCAACGGCATCGGCGCCGCCCCGCTCGGCAAGGTCGAGCGCAATATTTTGCGAAAGCCGTTTTCGATCCTTCATTTATTCTTCGAGCCGAGGATCCCAGAGGCGTAGATGAGTAGATCAATCCAAGCCGAGACGCGTGATCTCCCTGCGTATTTTCTTGAGTTCTTGCCACGTCTCCTCGATCTCGGCGTGCACGTTGCGGGCGACCGCGTCGTTGTGCTTGTCGATGATGTCCCGCTCTTTTTGGAGCAGGTTACCGGGATCCGTGCGGATCAGCGATATCGAGACTTTGGCGTCGTGTATGAAACGGGTATCCCGCGCATTAAGCTTGGCATCCAGGAAGACGAGGAAAAAATGATTGCATATTTCCGGGCGTAATGCTATGGTTAAAGTGCCGTCTTGCTCGAGCTCGTCAATATTATAATCCTCCAAGGTGCACTTGTAGAAAGCTTTGCATTTGGGACATTGAACCCTGAATTTATTTATGGAAATGCGCTTCACGGGCACTGCTTGGTCAGTGGGGGCTTGATCAGCCATAGGATCACGGAGGGACTAGCTGCATTCAAGACAGAGGTTCGTCCTAGGATACTAATTCGTGTCCGACATTATAAAGATCTTTTCCTCTCTTCTGTGAATAGCGCTTTTTGCGCCAATATGGCGCTCCAGGGCTTGTTTTAACGACGAATGATGATTCACCTCCTCTTGTTTTTACATCGTTTTAAGCCTTTGCTTGCAATTCGATGCTGTAATTCGAGAGATCTGCCTTGAAATCCGCGCCAGCCGTCCGCCTCAAGTATAAATTGGCACGATAGCGGTGTTTTATCCTTGAATGCGGTTTCAACTCAGGATCGTTCCGCATCCGCATCACGGCACGTATCCGCCTATCCAAGCACGTGACTGACCGCTGCCCGCCGAGAAAGA
>JAUQYZ010000047.1 GCA_030587475.1 Candidatus Sigynarchaeum calidifontis | reverse complement strand
GACAAAAATAAATGGTAAGCGATCTACCTTTTAATCCGTATTATCGAAGAAACGTATTCTTTTTAAAAATACTAAACGTAGTAGGATTTGTCGTTTGTAAAAAACGGCTTGTTTATAAACCATTTAAAATGTGGTAAAAACTATGAGTCTAAACACACCACCTGACATCGCGAAGGCCCTGGAAGGCGTTGGAACCGTGAAATGCGGGCTTTCGTTCTACAAGATGTTCATGCTCGCCATCCTTGCAGGGATCTACATCGGTTTTGGCGCCATCCTTGCGACCACGGTGGGCATGGGATGGCCGGCAACGGGCGACTGGGCAACATCGGGAGTCAAGAATTTCCTCATGGGTTCGGTCTTTTCCGTCGGCCTTATTCTCGTCGTGCTTGCCGGGGCCGAGCTCTTCACCGGGAACAACCTCATCTCCATCGCTTTGTGCAGCAAGAAGGTCAAGCTCGGACATGTCCTCAAGAGCTGGATCGTCGTCTGGATCGGCAACTTCGCCGGGTCCCTACTCTTGGCCGCGATTTTCTTCGGCACCGGCTTGTGGAAGGACAGTTCGAATGCCTTGACTGCCTTGGGGAAAAATGCCATCGCCATCGCCAACATCAAAGCGAACCTCACGTTCTCAGACGTTCTCTTCAGGGGCATCTTGTGCAACATCCTCGTCTGCTTGGCCGTCTGGATCTCGATATCTTCCAAGGAGGCGGTCGGGAAGATCCTGGCGATCTACTTCCCCATCATGGCCTTCGTCGCCATGGGATTCGAACACAGCATCGCGAACATGTACTTCATCCCTATCGGCCTCTTCATCAACACGGCGATCCCATATTCCGCTCCTTTGACTGCAGCCGGTTGGGGGGGTGCGATGAATAACATCATCGCGGCGACGATCGGCAACATGATCGGCGGGGTAATCCTGGTCGGCATCATGTACTGGTCGATATACCTGCGGCAAGGCAGGAACGCGGCAGCTTGCGCACCAGCAGCGACACCAGCCACGGAAACGAAGAAGTAAGTAATGAAGTGGACGAGTTCGATTAGAACCGTGAAATCGATACCCCATATTTATCCATTTTTTTACTTTTTCCCCGTAATTCGATCCACGAGCGAATCGTCTCGAAATATTTGTACAGACATGACGAAATCAGACAGATTCGATATCAAAGGTTTTATACAGATCTTAGATAGAATTAACTATACTTCTGGTGCTTCGAAAAACTCCCGGTTTGTGCACGGGTTCGTTTTTCACACGTATGCGACAACAACTAAAGATATATCCAAGCATTCGAAGTTGAGAACGCCATGGAAATAATCAAAATAAAATACGAGAAGGACGAGATCGTGGGCAGGCACTTCACTTCGGAGATCTGTTACAAGTGCTCTGCTTGCTCCAAGTTCTGCCCGATCACGCTTCACGTCCCGGCCTACGACCTGGAGAACTCGTTCGTTGTCCACTTGTACCGGGCGGAGCGGGAAAAGGCACTGAGGGACGTCTGGATGTGCTGTTCCTGCGAGAAGTGCTTCAACATTTGCCCCCAGGACGGCGATCCAGCACACGTCTTCGTCAACTTGAAGGAAACCTCCTATAGAGAAGGGTTCGCGCCCGAGTCCGTTTACGGCCTCGTTAACCAGCTCTTGAACGCGGGCTCTGCATATGTCGTGAGCGTTTCCACTAACAAGGGACGGGAAAAACTAGGGCTGAAGGAAATCAAGGCGAACGAGGGCGTCGTTGCCGACTTGAAGAAGCTCGCGGCGAAGACCGACCTGAAGGTCAAGGGTGGTAGCGGTGCCTAAGTACCTGTTCTTCAAGGGGTGCACCATCCCAGCGAAGCTGCCCCACATCGAGAAGCTCGCGCTGGACGTCCTCCCGCTCATCGGCATCGAGCTGGAGGAATGCGATACGTTCTCTTGCTGCCCGGATCCGGTTCAGGTTCAAGGAACGAACCATGCTTTCTGGTACGCTGCCGCTGCGAGGAACCTGGCCATCGCCGAGGAGAAGGGAATGGACATCATGACCCTCTGCAATGGCTGCTTGAACACGCTGGCAGTCGTTAACCACAAGTTGAAGAAAAATCCAGAGTTGAAGAAGGCCGTCAACGAGATCTTGAAGGAGGTCGGCAAGGAATTCAAGGGCACGATCAAGGTCAAGCACCTCATGCAAGTCTTGAAAGAGGACGTGGGGATGGACAAGCTCAAGACAATGGTGAAGAAACCATTAACCGGCTTGAAGGTGGCCGGCCATCCAGGTTGCCACTTGCTCTCGCCCGTTGAAGTCCTGGAATTCGACAACCCCCTGGATCCCCAAATCTACGACAAGTTCATCGAGGCCACGGGCGCGAAGGCTATCGATTACATCACGAAGATCGATTGCTGTGGGGTCTCCTTGAGCCTCAGCGGTGCAAAGGAATCGAACGACAAGTGCATCAGCAGGAAACTGATCGACGCGAAGGGATCTGGTGCCGACGCGATCAGCACGGGTTGCCCGTTCTGCTTCACCCAGTTCGACATGGGCCAGATAATCGCGGCGAAGACCGTCCCGCAGCTCAAGGAAACGCAGCTGCCCGTTCTCTACGCGGTCGAACTGCTGGCCTTGGCGATGGGCCGCTCCTTCGAGGAGATCGGTTACGGGAACCACAAGATCAGGCCCGCATTGAAAGTATAGGTGACCGAAACATGAAACGAGTAAAAACGACATGCGTGTACTGTGGCACCGGCTGCCAGCTTTACTTGTTCGTGAACGACGAGGGCAAGGTCGTGGACACGCGGCCCGTCATGCCCCCGGAGTTCAGTCCTGGTGGTGGGAAGCTCTGCATCAAGGGCTGGAACGTGCACGAGTTCATCCAGCACCCCGACCGGCTGACCGATCCCATGATCCGGAAGGATGGCAAGCTGGAGAAGGTCAGCTGGGAAGAGGCGATCAAGTACGTCGCGGATAACTTCAAGAAGATCATGGCTGAAAACCCCGGCAACAATCGAGTCCTCGGTTGCTTTAGCTCTGCGAAATGCACCAACGAGGAAAACTATGCCATGCAGAAGTTCTGCCGGGCGGTCTTAAAATCGAACAACGTCGACCACTGCGCTCGGCTCTGCCACGCATCCACTGTGGCCGGCCTGGCATCCACGTTCGGTTCTGGAGCAATGACCAATTCGATCGACGAGATCGCGGACGCGGAGGTCATCTTGATCACGGGGAGTAACACCAACGAGCAACACCCCCTCATCGGGCGCAGGATATTGGAAGCACTTCACAAGGGTGGCAAGCTCATCGTTGTCGACCCGCGCACGATCCCGCTCTCGGAACTGGCGGAGGAACACGGGGGCATCGTCATGCACCAGCGGCCCGGCACCGACGTGGCCTGGATGAACGCCGTGATGAACGTGATCATCAACGAGAACCTTTACAACAAGGAATTCGTCGAGAATAACTGCGAGAACTTCGATGAATTCAAGGCGGAAGTTATGAAGATGACCCCCGAGATCGCGGAAGGCATCACTGGCATCCCGAAGCAGAAACTCATCGATGCTGCCCACATGATCGCGAAGGCAAAGAGCGTCTCGTTGATCTACTCGATGGGCATCACGCAGCACACCACCGGGGTCGACAACGTCCGATCGACTGCGAACTTGCAAATGTTGTGTGGAAACATCGGCAAGCGTGCAACCGGCGTGAACCCGCTCCGCGGACAGCAGAACGTGCAAGGATCCTGCGACATGGGCGCGTTACCGAACGGTTATTCTGGATACCAGCCAGTTACCGAGCCTGCGAACAGGGAGAAGATGGCGAAGGAATGGGGCATTCCCGTGGCTGAAATGGATGACAAGGTCGGTCTCACGGTCGTCGAGATGGTGAACGCGGCCCACGATGGCAAGCTCAAGGGACTATATATCATGGGCGAGAATCCCATGATGAGCGACCCGGATCTCCACCACGTGGAAGCAGCACTCAAGAACGTGTTCCTTGTCGTCCAGGACATCTTCCCGACCCCGACAACCGCTCTCGCGAACGTCGTCCTCCCCGCCGCGTGCTTTGCCGAGAAGGACGGCACGTTCACGAGCACGGAGCGGCGCGTGCAGATGGTCCGCAAGGCTGTCGAGCCGGTTGGCAAGAGCAAGCCTGATTGGGAGATAATCGGGCTGATCGCCAAGGAGATGGGCTATAACGGGCTGTCTTACAAGCAAGTCCGGGAGATCATGGACGAGGTGAACCGGGTCACGCCCAGCTATGCGGGAATCACGTGGGATCGCTTGCTCACGAAAGAAGATGGCTTGCAGTGGCCCTGCAAGGATCCATCTCACCCGGGAACGAAGTTCTTGCATGCGGACGGGAAGTTCACCCGCGGGAAGGGGCACTTCTTCGCGGTCCCGTTCAAGGAGCCCGCCGAGTTACCCGACAAGGAGTACCCGTTCATCCTCACGACGGGGCGGATGTTGTGGCAATACCACACGGGAACGATGAGCCGGCGCTCGCCCACCTTGAACTCCCGCGCCCCGGAGGCATATGTCGAGATGAGCATCACGGACGCGACCGAGCTCGGCCTGGTCGACGGGCAAAAGGTCAAGGTGAAGTCGCGGCGTGGAGAGATCACGCTCAAGGTGAAGGTTACCCATCGCGTGAACAAGGGGGTCATTTTCATCCCGTTCCACTTCGAGGAGGCCGCGGTGAACAAGCTCACCATCGCGGCGCTGGATCCCATCGCGAAGATCCCGGAATATAAGGTCTGTGCCGCTCAAGTCATCAAGATATGAGCGAGTATATTCCTTTTTCTTTATTTTTCAAAGATTTTTGTAAAAACTAGTCGATTTTCATCAATCCATCACCACCCGTTCGTGCCGCGTGTACGTGTTCAGCACGTCCTTCCGGGCGAATGCCACGAGTGTCATGCCTGTTTTTTCCGCGATCGAGATGGCTTGGATCATCGGCGCGCTGTTCGATATCAAAACCGGGACGCGCGCCCGCGCAGCCTTCGTCACCATGGCCGCGGATAGCCGCCCCGAGGTGACCATAAATGTATCCGTGGTGTCGATCCCCTCTATTACCGCGCCACCGACTACCTTGTCAACCGTGTTGTGCCGCCCCACATCTTCCGCGTAGTGCAGCATTTTCCCCTCCCGGTCGAAGAGCCCGGACATGTGTGCGGCTCCCGTCACCCGCCAGAGCTTGCTGGCCTCCAACAGGTCCTCTTGTGCCTTGAAGATGGTGGCTGGCGTGATGCTTAGTTTGGAATCGATGTTGATGTCCAGCTTCTCGGTTTGCTGCTTGATCCCGACGCACCCCGAGGTACGCAGTTCGGTCCAATAGAAGAAATCCTCCGCCGAATCTGTCCAGATCCAGATCTGGTCGTTGTCCCGGCATTCCACACGCTTCACCTGGTCAAAAGACTTTATCAGGCCCTCGCAGATCAAGTACCCAACTGAAAGGTACTCGAGCTGGGAAGGGCTTAATTGGAGGTTGATGCGATATTTCTCATTGATCACGAGGGCGATCGTTTCTTCCACGACCACTTGATCAACGAGTTCCTGGTGCGTCCCGCCGTCTGTAGCCCTGTATTTAACGATGCTACAGTCCACTTGGTCTTCATGATGACTATAATAGGTCTCGAACCCGGAGAACTTCGGGTGGTTCAATACGGATGGTCTCATCGCCGAAGCTCTAGATGCCTTGTATGGCTATCAAGATTATCTTTTTACTAAGAAGTGATATGCGCATAACGCCTGGCACAACGAGTTTCGCGAAATTATATGCATGTGCTCCAGGTGTTCGAGTGACCGTGTCCTAAAAGGTACACGCGTTCTACGAACAGGGCTTGGAGGACTAGAAACACGCGTTCCATACAAAGCACACGATCCCGGCGTCGGAGAGGTTTTCGTTAAGGTAGGCTATTTGGTGAGTGCCATGCACATTACCAGAATACTATCTCTTAAAATATCCGGATCAAGATCTTTTCTTTCATCTTCCCTTCGGGGAACACGTTAAGGGCATTAAAAAAGAGCGATAAAGCATCCATGTTCAAAAGTGTTAAATCTTATCCTGGTAAGTGTGAAGTATCACCTTCATACGCGCCGATGCTTTCCACTATTCGAGTCATGTTGAAGGAACATTCAACCCACTTTGCGCAGATATGAAAAAGGAATTCGAAGAAAGAACGATAAGTGACATACAATGGCCAAAGAATTGAGCATCTCGCCAATCACGAGGCTTATTGGCGATGGTGGAGTCAAGATCCTCTTGAACGACAAGGGGGCTGTCAAGGACGTGAAGTTGGGGATATACTCGACGCGGTTCTTCGAAAAGTTCGCGGAAGGACGACAAGCGGAATTTCTCCCGCGCATTGCCCCTCGGATCTGCGGCGCTTGTTCAATTCCCCACCACATCGCTTCAACCAAGTCTATTGAGGACGCATGGAGCATCACCATCCCGCCTACTGCGAAAAAGTTACGCCAGCTCTTGTTACATGCCTCCTTTTACACATCACACTTGCAACACTTCTTCACCCGCGCTGCACCCGACTTTATATTCGGTATTGGCGCCACCCCCGAGGAACGCAATATCATGAACCTTATCAAGGAGAAACCGGACGTGGGCTCGATGGCCTTGAAGATGATGGATTTCGGCCAGAACATTTGTGCCGAGATGGGTGGCAAGGCGGTGCATCCGGTGACTGCTATCCCCGGTGGCATGACCAAGGTGTTGTCCGAGGAGGCTCGCGACCGATTCCTCAAGCAAATCGACGAGCAGATGGATTTTTCAAGAAAAGCCGTCGAATATGGCACCAAGATCATGAATGATCGCATGGACGTGTTCAAGAGCGTGGTCCCCCTCCCGACGTTTTCCACTGGCTTGACCAATAACGGCATCCACGATGTCTACGAGGGAAACCTGCGCGTGATTTCACCCGATGGTAAGTCCGAGGACTTCGACCCGCGAAATTGTATCGATGCCATCGCAGAGCACGTCGCGCCGCACTCGTACGCCACGCACGCCTACATCAAGAAGGCCGGCTATCCAGCGGGGCTCGTCACGACTAATTGCCTAGCCAGGCTCAACTGCGTCGAGAAGATGGCCACGCCGCTCGCGCAGACCGCATTCGAACAGTTCCGAGGCACTTTCGGCAAGCCATGCTTTTCACCTCTTGCGAGTAATTGGGCTAGGCTCGTTGAAATGTCTCAATCCCTGGAAATTATCGCTGCTTTACTCAAGGATCCAGAGATCGTGTCGAAGGACATCAAGGAGCCGAACATCGTGGCCAAGGACGGCATGGGCGTCGGCATCGTGGAAGGATCGCGGGGCATGCATATATACAACATCTGGACCGACGAAAAGGGCCTCATAAAGAAATTGAACATCATTGCGGCGACGAACCTTAACGTCGGGAGCATGGAGATGATCCTCAAGAAAAACGCCGTCTCGCTTCTTGAAAAGAAAGCAGGTACCGAGCAATTGAACACGCTCGAGATGATCGCCAGGGCGTTCGATCTTTGCATGCCTTGCGCTGCTCACTAGTTTACTTTGCTTTTCCCGAAATCCTTTCGTTCCTTTCATTCGGGTTTTTATTTATATGCTGGTTAGAATGAAATCGTGCCACGTGACCCGGCCGGTTCGACGTTCTGAACATTTTTTTCAAGCCTTTCCGGTATTTCCTTCCTTGAGCACAATTCAACGACCTGGATTAGCAATTACCTCATAATCACAATCAATATAAAGGGGGTATCGGCAAGCTTCTCTAAAACCATATATTTCCCCTCTTGAGCTTATCGCGGTCTGTCTGGTGGAATAGACCAAGAAGTCTTTGAATGCTTCCATCAAACCCTCTGAGTTCAAGACGAGATTGGGATGCTGCTGAGCACCTGTTTCCTAGACTGCGTGATGGCCAATGTCGAACGGTTTCAAAATCGAACCGAAGGTGCGGCTTGAAGGACACAGCGACGCGGGAACGGCATCCTGGGATGAGACACGCGGTCATGCAGGTTTATTCACGAACGATTTTGTATGCTCCGAGGTGTCTGACCACAAATATCGGCAAGGCCATACCGAAAACCCCTACACGTGAGAGCCTTATGGTGAAAGAGCTGAAGATCGAGCCGATCACGAGGCTCGAAGGCCACGGCGACGTGAAAATCGTCCTGAACGACGACGGGTCGGTCAAGGACGTGAAGCTCATGGTCACGTCGACGCGGTTTTTCGAGAAGTTCGCAGAAGGCCGGCAGGCCGAGTTCTTGCCCCGCATCACGCCGCGCATCTGCGGCATTTGCCCGATTCCCCACCATCTCGCCCCGACCAAGGCGATCGAGGACGCTTGGGGCGTGACGATCCCGCCGGCGGCGAAAAAACTGCGCCAGCTCTTGATCAACGCCAAACAGTACGCATCGCACGCGCTTCACTTCTACGCGCTAGCCGCGCCCGATTTTCTATACGGGCCGCTCGCGCCGCCCGAGAAGCGGAACGTCGTCGCGGTCATCAAGGCGCTGCCCGACGTCGGCGCGATGGCGCTGAAGATGATGGACTTCGGCCAGAACCTGTGTGCCGAGGTCGGCGGCAAGGCGGTGCACCCGGTGACCGCCATACCCGGTGGCATGACCAAGGTGCTCACCGAGGAAGCGCGCGACCGGTTCTTGAAGCAAATCGACGAGCAAGTGGAATTCGCCAAGAAGACGGTCGACCTCGGCCTCAAGGTCGTGAACGACTACATGGACGTCGTGAAGAAGGTGGCCAACGTGCCGACGCATTACGTCGGCCTGACCAAGGACGGCGTGCACGATATCTACGAAGGCAACCTTCGCGTGATGGCACCCGACGGAAGGTTCGAGGATTTCGAGCCCCGCAAGTACACGGATGCCGTCGCCGAGCACGTCGCCCCGCACTCGTACGCGACGCACCTCTACGCCAAGAAGGCCGGGTATCCCAAGGGCTTGTTGACTGCCAACTGCCTCGCGCGCCTCAACTGTGTCGAGAAGATGGCGACGCCGCTGGCGCAAGCAGCGTTCGAGCAATTCCGCCAGACCGTCGGTCGTCCGTGTCACATGCAATTCGCAGGGCACTATGCCAGATTGGTGGAGCTGGTTGAAAGTCTTGAGATGATCGGCACGCTACTCAAGGATCCCGAGATCGTGTCGAAAGACATCAAGGAGCCGAACGTCGTGGCCAAGGAAGGAGTGGGCGTTGGTATCGTTGAAGCTCCCCGCGGCACGCTCGTCTACCACGTGTGGACGGATGACAAGGGCATCATCAAGAAGCTGAACCAAATCGTGGCGACAAATTGGAACATTGGCGGAGTCGAGATGATCCTCAAGGAGACTGCCAAGGCAGTCTATGAAAAGAAAATTCTCAAGGATCTCAAGCTCCCAACGCCAATGCTAAAGTAAAACAAATCCCCCGAGGTCATGCAAATGGTGAAAGCCGAAGAAGAGAAAGACAATCATCTCGAGCTAAATATCTTCGAAACGGTTATCCGCATATACGACAAGATGCACGAATTCCGCGCTCTCGTAAATTCTGACTCTCTTGCGCAGCTCATTCTATTGTCATCGAAAAGGGCGGCAAGGAAATCTATCGGAGACCGTTAAACATCGGCTCGGCAAGCCTCTGAACACGGTAACACGGATGATCGGCGCGCCTCAAATCCCGCGGCCCGCCGGGACGCCCCCGCAAAGGGTTGTTACCCTTTCATTTTTCTCCCGCGAGTATTCGATGATCGCGCCATGAGAAGCGATGTTTAATTCCCATCGCTCGCCTCGAATGCATGATGACCGGACCGTGAGAAAGGACGACTACCTCAAGCTCTGGCTGATGGACCGCAACGCGGGCATATGCATCTTCGAGCAGTCGTTCGAGGACATGCCGAACACGATGGCGTCGGACCTCGTCACCGGGTTCTTCTACGCGATTCTCACGTTCTCGCACGAGATCGCGTCGCAAGACATCGAGCTCATCCAGATGAAAGACATCCGGATCGTGTTTCACGGGGAGGGCCGGCTGCTGTTTGCCATGGCGACGACGAACGACGCGGACCACGCGTTCACGGAACGCTTGCTGCGGGATCTCGGGCACCGGTTCCAGGACAAGTACAAGGACCTGCTTGAGAAGGGATGCATCAACAACACGGCGGTTTTCAAGGATTTTGCACAGGATGTAGAGGCAGAAATCGGACGGAAGAGCACGGCCGTCGCGTTCGTCCAGACCCAGGTCGACCGGTTCAAGATGCGTTACGAGAACGTCAAGACCGACCTCAACCAGCTGCGAAAGAACCTCGCCTCCGACATGAAGGCGATCATGTCGCCCCTCGTGAGGTTGATAGGGGGACAAGCAAGCGATCCGAAGCCGAAGCATCTCGACGTTTACCGGCCCAGCACGTGCCTGGATAGGGAAGGAAAGGATAAATGAACCGATGGCATGGTATTTTTCTCGTTTTCCTCTCTCTGACACACCTCTTTCCTATCTTTTTTCGATCCCGCCATGCCCATCTCTACATTGTCCTCACCGATCTCCGATCAATCTCACAATTGGCTATCCGATAGCGGCGAACTCGAGCCGTGCTCCGAGCATGGCATGAACTTTCCGCGCGACCTTTTCCTCGATCTCCAGAAATCGAACGCACCTGCGTGGCAACGTTTTTGACAGGCTTTCCAGGATGTCAACGACGGGCACTTCCTTCATGAGCTTCAGCAAGGCTTGTTTCTTTCGCTC
>JAUQYZ010000248.1 GCA_030587475.1 Candidatus Sigynarchaeum calidifontis | reverse complement strand
AGCGAGTCATTATCTGCTCGTACATGGTGAAAATCTGGTTTTCGTGAAACCGGATGAAAATCGCGATAAAATCATGGAGATTCTATCCACGATGGATAGAGAAGCCGCCAAGGAGGTCATGGCTAAGAAACGGAAGCCAAGAACGTCTATATCAATCATCATGCACGTTGGTGCTAAATGGAAGGAAAAGATCGCCCGGTTGCGCGCAAAGCTATCGGATTTAAGGAGAGCAAAAACTTACCTATCTTAAGTTTTATTTTCATGCTGCCACCCAATGATCATATTTTGTAGTCGAGAATACCGGAAATGTCTGGTGAGAATAATGTCTCATGCAATCGATAATTGGGATAAGATGTCCTTCGAGGAGCAAGCAAGGCTCCAGGACAAGAAGATAAAGTACATGATCAACGAGGTCGCTAAATATCATCCAGCCTACAAGAAACTCATAAAGGAAAAGGGGATCGATCCATCTAGCATAACGGGTGTCGATGATTTTATCAAAAAGTTCCCATTCACTGCAAAGAAAGATGTTGCGCCCGTCGATGAGAACCCGTATATCCCAGATTACTATATTATGCAGAATATCAAAGATCCGGAATACCAGCCTCGTTTTATGATAGCTACAACAGGCCGCACGGCGTTCAGTGTTCCGTACTGGTTCACAAACTGGGATCTTGAAAATATAATGAAAATTGTCGCCAGGCGCCTCGTCGCCGTCACGGGGATGAACCCGAAGGACGTCGTGATCAACTCGTTCCCGTACTCGCCGCACCTCGCCTTCTGGCTGGTCTACTTCGCGACGACCGGGCAGGGCCTCACGGCCGTCCACACGGGCGGTGGCAAGATCCTGGGCACCCAGAAGATCGTGGGTATGACCTACGGCTTTAAAGCCACCGTGTTCGTCGGCGTCCCGGGATACATGTACCACGTCTTCAAGACCGCGCACGGCGCGGAGAAGCAGCTGAGCGACATCCGCTTGCTCATCACGGGCGGCGACCGCTGCACGAAAACCTTCCGCAAGCAGATCGTGGGCCTCCTCAAGGAGATGAACGCCCCGAACCCGTGCATCTGCGCGGCGTACGGCTTCACCGAATCGCGCATGGCCCCGCTCGAGTGTCCCGATCCGCGGGGCGTCGACGGCGACCTGACCGGGTACCACACCTACCCGGACCTCGAGTTCTGGTACTGCATCGACCCCAAGACGGGCGAGCGCGTCGGTCCGAACGAGAAGGGCGAGCTGGTCTGGACCGCGCTGGGCGGCCGCGGCACGATCGTCATGAACTACCGCACGGGCGACGTCGCCGAGGAGGGCATCAAGTACGAGAAATGCCCGCACTGCGGCCGCTCGGTGCCCATCATCTCGTCCATGATCGGCAGGGTGTCGGAAGTGAAGGACGTGCGCTTTGACAAGGTGAAAGGCACGCTGGTCGACCTCAACCAGTTTTACACGATCATGCCCGAGTACTCGTCCATCGACGAGTGGCAAGTCATCTTGCAGCGTAACAAAGAAACCCAGATCGACGACCTCGTGATCAACGTGAGCCTCAAGAAGGGCAAGGCCATCCCCGAGAAGAAACTTGCCGATGAGCTCTCCCGGTACGTCCAGGAGAAGATGGAGATCGCCCCGTCGGCCGTCAAGCTGCTCACCGCGGACGGCATGAGCCAGTCGCTCGGGATGGAGAAGGAACTCAAGGAGAAGCGCATCCTCGACTTGCGCCCGAAGGATTGAAGCGGGGGACTAGGAGCCATGTTTATCATCGTGTTCTGGATAGCGCTCGCGGGCATCCTTGGCGCGATCGGCATCGTGGTCGCCTCGACCATCAAGACCGCGCGCACGCCGCGGTGGGGCCAGGTGTTCACGGAAAACTTGAGGCGGAAGGAAATCGCCGTCACGGCCGAGGGCACGACCTACCGGGCGTTCTTGTACACGTCCACCGATTTCGATGACAGTCCCGAGATGCCGGGCGTGATATTGCTCCCTGATCGCGGCGAGAAGTATCCCGCTTTCGAGCACTGGGCGGCTTGCTACGCGCTCCAGGGGCTCCCGACGCTCGCGGTCGAGCTGGTGGCGAAGGGCGTTCCGGATCAGCAGCTCGTCGAATCGGTGTTGAGCGCTTTTCCGGCTTTTAAAAACACGCTGGTCGAGAACGCGAAGGTCGACGGGTCGCGCATCGGCGTCGTGGGTTTCGGCGCAGCTGCCCTGGCGGGCACCTACGCGGGTGCCAAGGACGGCGACGTGAAGGCCATCTGCTGCGCGGGCATGCCTCGCGTGGACATGGACCGGGCTGGTGGGGCGAGGGGCAAGATTTTTTTGGCCCATTGCAAGGATGACGAGCACGCGCCGTTAGCTGATTTCACCAGCAACAAGGAGGCGCTAGGCATCGACGAGAAGGGGTACTTGCTGCTCGATCTGGGCGGCCACGTGTTTCTCTCGCAGGAGATGATCGTCGCCGCGTTTTTCTCCATCGTCATGAACAAGGCTATGAAGCCGAGATACAAGCAATTCACGCCGGCGGGAGTGGTCATGCCATGAGCAAGAAAAGTGAACAGCAGGAGGCGCAGCAGTCAGGTGCACGGCCAGTCCCCATTACCCCGGAGGAATTGAGGAAACTCGACAAGGATCTCGGCATCAAGCGCCCGTCGGGCATCAACTGGGAGTCGGAGTTCTTGAAAAAATTCCTCTTGCAATTATTGATCATCCTGGGCGTGCCGCCGGTCATTGCGTGGATACCGGCATGGATCCAGGACGGCACGGGCTCGTCCATCGGCTGGGAACTCGCGGGCCAGGGCTGGTTCCCGAGTCTCATCCTCATGGTGGCGTGGATCGGGCTCGACGTGTCCCTGGTGAAGTGGATCATGGCCAAGATGGCCGCGTTCAGCCGGTTCCCGGTCCCGACCCGGTCCGACCAGGTCTCATACGAGGCAGTCGACATCCCGATCGGCGGCGGGAACGTGCTCCCGGGCATGATCATCAAGGGTCCGAACACGCCGGCGAAGAATGCCCCTGTCGTCATCGTGTGCCACGGCATGGGCGGCCGCAAGGAGGACTTCTACCCCCTCGGGATACCGATGTCGTTCCTCGGCTTCGCGCTGCTCTTTTACGACTCGCGCGGCCACGGCCAGGCCAGGTTCGGGAACAAGTGGGACACGGCCTACATCATCAAGGATTTCAGCAAGGTCGTGGATTTCGTGGAGGCCAGGGCAAGGGAGAAAGGCGACTTCGACATGGACCAGATCGTCGCGTGGGGCGCATCGATGGGTGGCGGCATCGTCTTGAACGAGGCATATCTCGATAGCCGCGTCAAATTCATAATTGCTCTTTGCACCTGGGCGGATTTCATGCTGACAGCGACCCGGCCGCTGAAATCGTTCATGGAAAAGGTCATCAAGGCCGGTTACGAATTCATGGGCATCAACCTCAACCCGACCAAGCTGCAGAACCGCATGGTCTCCCCCATCTACAATTCTTTCAACCGCATGAAAGGATTCTTCGATCATCCAGTCTGGGCGGATGTCAACAACGATTACCGTGTCATGCTTGCTCACTGCAAGGACGATATGGTCGTTTTCTACAAGAACTTTGAGCTAAACCGCGACTTCTTGAAGATGCCGAAGGAAAACTACATCGTGTTCGACACGGGCAACCACGCATTTGGTGGAAACGAGACGGCCATGGTCGGCAAGATGATGCTCTGGCTCTTCATGCGCGGGTATTGAGCCTCTTCTTCCCCTTTCTTCTTTTACTTGAAGACGATGGTCTTGTTCGCGTTGATGAAGACCCGGTCCTCGAGCACGTACTTGAGCGCTTTGGCAAGGGTCAGGACCTCGATGTCCTCGCCGGCCTGGCGCATGGCTTCCGTGGAGAACGTGTGGTCGATCTCGATCACCTCTTGCACGAGGATCGGCCCCTCGTCGAGGTTCGCGGTCACGAAGTGCGACGTCGCGCCGATGACCTTCACGCCGCGCTGGAATGCTTGCTCGTAAGGGTTGACACCGATGAAAGCGGGCAAGAACGAGTGATGGATGTTCACGATGCGGTTCTTGAACATCTCCACGAACGCGGGCGTGAAGATCCGCATGTACTTGGCCAGCACGAGATAGTCAGGCTTGTACTGGCCGAGAATTTTTACAATCTCTGCCTCGTGCGCTTCCCGGCTCTTCTCCTCGCAAGGAACGTGGTAGAACGGGATCTTGAACTTCTCGACCAGAGGCCGAAGCACGTCGTGGTTGCTGATGACGGCTTGTATCGTCGCGTTGATCTTGCTGAACTCGTTGCGGATGAGCAAGTCGGCGAGGCAGTGGTGCTCCTTCGAGGCGAGGACGATGATGCGCTTCTTGCCGGGGTGAGTCATGATGATATTGAACGACGCTGGCAGGGCAGCATGGAGGTCGGCAATCAGCTTGTCCTCGTTAACCTGGCCCGTGAACTCGGCTCGCATGAAGAAGTGGCTCGTTTGGGGATCGACGAACTCGTGGTTACTGATGATGTTGAGCTTGTTGTCGAAGATAACACCAGTTATCTCGTATATGAGGCCTTTCTGGTCCGGGCCATCGATGCGCAAGACGTGGTTCTCCGCGGCGCATGCATCTGCCGTTTTTTTCTTGCCAGCCATCGTGCTTTTTCACCACGCGTCCGTGTCCACGGCGCCACAAGAACCTTTGGGGCGGCTGGGATGCAGAAAGGTTCTTGTATCCCCCGAATGGAACTTGACATATGGCAAGCAAGGAGGAAAAACAGCCCCGCCGCGAGAAAAAAACGGCGCGGGCGGTCGTTTTGGGCGGCTGTGGCGTTGTCGGTACAGCGGCAACCAAGACCCTCGCGAAGTCGAAAGATTTCTCGGAGGTCGTGATCGGCGACATCGACCTGAAGAAAGCCGCTGCGCTGGCCAAGCAACTCGGCGACAAGGTCTCGGCAATACAAGTGAACGCGAGCGACCCGTCGAGCGTGAAGCAAGCCATCAAGGGGGCCGACATGGTCGTGAACTGCGTCGGGCCGTACTATAAGTTCTTGAAGCCCATCCTGTCCACGGTCATCGAGGCCGGAATCAATTACGTTGACGTGAACGACGACACGGGTGCCACGTATGAAGCACTCGCCATGGACGCGGCGGCCAAGAAGGCAAACGTCACGGCACTGATCGGCATGGGCTCCAGCCCCGGCGTGACCAACTTGCTTGCCGGCTACGCGGCACGGGACTTGCTCGAGGAGTGCGAGTCCATCGACATGTTCCACACGCACGGTGGCGAGCCGACCGAGGGCCCAGGCGTCATCGCGCACCGCTTCTACTGCATGAACGTCGATGTCCCCATGTTCCTCGACGGGAAAGCGATGAAGCTCACGCAAGCGGAGAGCGAGAATTATACCGAGATGGTCGACTTCATCAACCTCCCCGGCAAGCACAAGGTGTACCCGTACCCGCATCCCGAGCCCATCACGCTCCCAATGTTTATCAAGAACGGGCTAAAGCGCGTCACGAACAAGGGCAGCGTGCTGCCCGAAGAGTATTATAACCTCACGAGGGCGGTTCACCACTGCGGCTTATCGAGCAAGGAGCCGGTCATGGTTGGTGATCAAGAAGTCATCCCGCACGATTTCGCCATCGCCTATCTCATCAAGCGACGAGACGAGATCTTGAAACGAGTCAATTTCGGCGAGCAACGCGGGTGCGTCAAGATCGTCTGCAAGGGAAAGAAGAAGGGAACGCTGGAACCGCGCACGTACGTGTTTTCACTCGTGTCCGAGGGCGCGGGGAAGGGCCAAGCACTCGGCGAGGCCACGGGCATGCCATGCGCATTCGGGGCCATCATGCTGCAGCGGGGAAAGATAAAACAGAAGGGCGTGCTGCCCCCCGAGGCATGCGTGGATGCCATGCAATTCCTCGCGCTCATGCAAGAAGCCATTGGCGTGGACAACAAGGTCAAGTCCAAGCAATCCCCGCTCATCTACGAGTCCATCGATGAGAAAGGTAACATAAAAAGGATGGACTTTTAATCGATTTCCTCTAAATGAAAAAAGCCGATCGAGAAGATGATCACATGAATCCTGAAGAGAAATACATCCTCGCCATCGACCACGGCACCTCGGGGGCCAAGACGGCCATCGTGTCGATCCACGGCGACGTCGTCGACTGGGTGTTCCAGGACGTGAAGCTGTACCTGGACAAGGGTGGAAAAGCGGAACAGGACCCGGCAGAGTGGTGGGATGCCATCAAGGCCACGACGAAGAAGTTGATAGACAAGGGCATCGTGCCGGTCGACAAGATCGTCGGCGTGTGCAACACGAGCCAATGGAGTGGCACTGTCCCCGTGGACAAGGACGGCAACCACTTGATGAACGCGGTGATCTGGATGGACACGCGCGGTGCCTACATCATGGAACGGCTGCACAAGGGGCTCATCAAGGTGTCGGGATACAACTTGTTCAAGCTGTTGAAGTGGATAGACATCACGGGCGGCGGGCCGACGCGCTCCGGAAAGGACCCGATCGCCCATATCCTCTACATCAAGGAGCAGTTGCCCGACGTGTACAAGAACACGTACAAGTTCCTGGAACCTCAAGACTATGTCAACTTGAAGCTCACGGGCAAGATCGCCGCGTCCTACGCGTCGATCCACTGCCACTGGCTCACGGACATCCGGGACATGAACAATATCAAGTATTCGAAGCCGCTGATGAAGATGGTCGGCGTCGAGCAGGCCAAGTTCCCCGAGCTGATGAACTCGACCGACGTGCTCGGCCCAATAACGGACGCGGTCGCGAGCGAGCTCGGCCTGAACCGGGGCACGAAGGTCGTCCTGGGCGCGCCGGACTTGCACGCGGCGGCAGTGGGCTCGGGCGCGGTCAACAACTTCGAGGGCCACGTTTGTATCGGCACATCGGACTGGTTGTGCTGCCACGTTCCCTACAAGAAGACGGACGCCACCCACAACCTTGCCTCTGTCCCCAGCGCGTTCAAGGGGAAATACTTGCTCATCGACGAGCAAGAGCTGGCCGGCGGCTGCCTCGCGTTCTTGCGCGACAAGGTGCTCTACCACAAGGACGAGCTGCTCAAGGAGGAGCGGGTACCCGATGTCTACAAGATCTTCGATAAAATGGCCGAGCGCGTCGAGCCGGGGAGCAATAACTTGATCTTCACCCCGTGGGTCTTCGGCGAGCGCACGCCGGTCGACCAGCACGCGCTGCGGGGCGGGCTCCACAACTTGTCGCTCGAGATGAACCGCGAGCACGTCATCCGGGCGATATTCGAGGGCGTGGCCTATAACGTCAAGTGGCTCCTCATCTATGCCGAGAAGTTCATTAAACAGCAGTTTAAATGGCTAAATCTCATCGGTGGTGGCGCCAACAGCAACATCTGGTGCCAGATCTTCGCCGACGTGCTGGACCGGCCGATCCGGCAGGTCGCGCAACCCATCCAGGCGAACGCACGCGGGGCCGCGTTCATCGCGGCGGTCGGCCTGGGGCTCCTCAAGGAGGAGGAGATCGGGCAGTGCATCAAGATCTCCAATGAATACAAGCCGAACCCGGCGAATCGCGCTATATATGACAAGTTATTCAAGGAATTCCTGGAGATCTACAAGTTTTCGAAGAAGATGAGCTTGCGATTGCAGAAAGGTTGAAAAAAAAAGGAACCAAGATCATTCCTTTCGCTCGCGAATTTCTTTCAATTTTTCTTGCACTTCTTTCCATCTCTTGCCGTGCAAAGGGAAAAGTTTCAGCAGCACGAGTACCACGACGAGTCCGATGATGGAAAAAGGGACCATGAGCAGCTTCAAGCCGATCTGTAAACCCGCCGCGAGTTCCGCGGTAGGCTCTGCCAGGAAGTTCTCCCAGCCGTACCCCGTCAATGTCATTGCGATGACAACGAAGACGAGGATGGTCGAGTACCGGTTGATGAGCGCGTTCACCCCGTAGATGGATCCCTCTCGGCGCTTCCCGTGCAGCACCTCGTCCTCGTCGACGATGCTGGCGATCAAAATGTCGACGTAATAGAGCGCGCCGCTCAAACCGATACCCGAGATAGCCATGCAGATCATGGCCACGTAAGGCTGGTTATCAAGGAACAGGAAGGGAATCAAGGCGAAGATCCAGACAAGCGTCGTGATCATCATGCCATTGCGCATCCCGACCTTCAGACCAAGCTTCCGGCACAGGGGAAACAACGCCGCGGCGCTAAGAAACGCGACGAGCAACAAGAGGCTCAACAAGAACGAGCCCTCCGTAATGCCGAGCACTTGGATGCCATAGAGCGGGACGATGGTCGTCATGAGTTTAAAGACATACCATTTTGCCAAGTTCGCGAGGACGAAGATGACGAATGTCTTGTTCTTCAATGTTTGTTTTATGGATGAAAGCAATGGCGGCATTTCTTGCGGCTTGGTAAGGCGCGCGGGATCCTCTTTTATGCCCAGGCCAGCGAAGAGAAATCCGAAGGCGATCACGAGCACGCAGAGCAATATTCCCGTGTTCACGTACATGCCAGCCACCTTGCTGTACTCCTCGGGGGTATCGACCTCTGGCGTCAACGATGAGATGATGACCGTGGGAAGCACGAAGCCGATCAGCACGCCCACGATGGTCATCGTGTTCTTGATTGCGTTGGCCTTGCTCCGCTTCTGCTCGGTCTTGAACATCTCGGGGAACAGTGCCAGGTGGTTCGTCGAGAAGATCGTGTAGAACAAGTCATACACCATGATGACCACGAGCATGTAAGAAAATTTTACCATTGGATCGGCCGCGATCGGCGCCATGAAGAGCAACAGGTTAACGATGCCGAAAGGAACGATGCTCACCACGATCCAGAAGCGACGACGACCGATGCGCGTGGTCGTGCGATCGGAGATCGGGCCGAGAAGCGGATCATTGATGGAGTCCCAGATAGCGAAGACGATGAACCCCAGCGCTATCAAATTGATGTTGATCCGCACGACCGCGTAGTAAAACGTGAACACGAGGAACTGGAATGCTTGATGGCTCATCTGATCGGTCATTTCCCCGAATCCATACATGGCGGTCTCCCGTCTCGTGGGTTCGGTAGACACGCCAGTATCAAAGATCTTTGCCTTTTCACTGGCCATGTGGTTTCATCTCTTGAGGTTGTAGGAAGACGCATAGGTAATTATAAAAATTTCTCAGAATAGGTTTCATCAGCTCTTTAAAAAAAATGCAATTATCCGGGCGATATAACCATGGCGAATGATGTAGTTAACGAACCGACCAATCGCGAGACCATCATCTTTGGTTTTGGTTCCTTGACAGATCAGATGAGTCACCAAGCATTTCAGAGTTTTATTTTCATGTTCTATTATGCTGTAATCGGGATAGACGTTTCCATCCTGGCAATCGGATTCATCGTGTTCGCAATATGGGACTCGGTGAACGACCCCATCATCGGGCCGATCAGCGACCGGACCAGCACTCGATGGGGACGGCGGAAGTTCTGGATCCTCGTGAGCATTATTCCCTTCGGAATCGTGAACTTGTTGCTGTTCACGGCGCCTATAGGCAATGAGACCTTGGCTATCATCTATTTTCTCTTCATAATAATGCTATACGATCTCGTATACACCATCTTTTCGACGAACCAGTTATCCCTCTTCCCGGAAATGTTCAAGACAGAGAAGAAGCGGAGTCAAGCCAACATGATTCGAAACCTCCAACTGGTCCTCGGCGTCCTGTTAGGGGCAGTATTGCCTACGATTATCGTCAAACCGATGGTGCCAGATGTCCTAAACCCGCCTGCAACTGTTTATGCAGAATACATCATCGCAGGAGGTATCTTGGCGATTCTGGTTCTTGTCTTCGGGGTTTTGTTCTGGAAATTTGGAATGCGGGAAGACCCCACTAGCCTTACCAAACCCAAAGAAACACCAAGCATCATGACATCCTTGAAACAAACCTTGACGAACAAGGCATTTCTTATCTTCGTCATTGCAAATTTGCTCCGCTGGTTCGTCTTCAAGATGTTGACCACCATCATAATCCTCTACGGCATCAATGTCTTGAAAATCGGTAAGGAATCCTTCCTATTAACAGCCTTGCTCCTCGTCGCCTTCCTGTCCGCTGCGGCTTTCTTCCCCGTGATGCGCAAGATAGGGCAGAAAATTGGCAATCGGAACGGTTTCATCGCCACTTCGATAGAATGGATCGTGGCGCTCGTCCCGTTCTGGTTCCTCGATAACAATCCCATTGGTGGACTCGTTTGCATGGCCTTCATGGGATTCGGATTGTCGGGATCGATGTACTATGCTGACCTCATCATCGCGGATATCATCGACGATGACGAGGTGAGGAGCGGCTGTCGCCGCGAAGGGGCGATCTACGGGGTCAACGGGCTCATCAACCGGTATTCGACCATCCTCGTGTTCGTCGTAATCGCCCTTGTCTTGACCGGTTTCGGCTGGGAAGAGTTCCTCCTCGATCCAAAGGAGTTCCAGATCGAAGGCCTCGTGATCGGTCTGAAGCTGCTGATGGTCGTTTTCCCCATCATCGCCACGGTAGGGATCATCGTCCTCCTCAAGCTATTCCCGATACACGGCGAGCGCTTGAGGCAAATTCAGGAACAAGTGAAGGCTATCCGCGACCGGAAGGCGTGCGAAAAGACTTGAACGACTTGAATGACATGGACGACTTGAATGATCAGCTCGCGACGGCCATCCTGGAAGGGGACTCGGAACGGGCGGTCTCGATTGCCAAGGAGATCGTCCAGCAGAAAAAGGACTTGAACGAGGCGATCATCAACGGGTTGCACGAGGGGATGCATCGCGTTGGCGAGCGCTACGACAAGCGGCAGTACTTTCTGCCCGAGATCATCGTGGCTGCCGATGCCCTTTACGATGCTCTCGCTGTTTTCAAGCCCCACCTGCAGCAGCGCGATCAGGAACCCAAGGCGACCGTCATCATCGGCGTCGTGCGGGGAGACATCCACGACATCGGCAAGAACGTCACGAGGATTTTCCTGGAAACGGCGGGCTACAAGGTCGTTGATTGCGGGCGGAACGTCCCCGCGGAGCAGTTCATCGAAGCGGTCAAGGAGCACCAGGCGCAAGTCCTTGCCCTGTCAACCCTCATGAGTCCCACGCTGGACAGCATCACGCGGGTCGTGGAGCTGCTCGAGCAGCACGGCCTCCGGGACGGCCTCCTCGTGATCATCGGGGGCGCCGCCACGAGCGAGGAGTTCGCCCGGAAGATCGGCGTCGAGTGCATCAAGGAGGGATACGCTGCGGTGACGTTCCTGGACGAGCGGTTCGCGAATCGAAAGGGGGCGCGTCCGTGATGGGGTTGCTCGAATACATCCCCCCCGAGATCTTCAACGGCCTTATGGGGGCACCCGGGGCGCCAGTGCCCGCGTTCCCCATCATCCTGGGCTACTCCATCAACGAGTATCACTACGCCACGGGTATCCCGGCACCGGAGATCATGCGGGAAGGGGAGAAAGTGGCAGCGGCGCAGATGCACGTTGCCCGCCAGTACCGGCTGCCGTTCGTCATCTCGATGGTGGACCTCAACGTCATCGGCGAGGCATTCGGCGCCCAGCTCACGTACATGCCCGACGTGATCCCCGTGCACGAGTTCCCGGCTATCCGGACCACAGAGGACATCGACAGGCTTGAACCGAGGGACCCACGCCGGCACGGCCGAATGCCCGAGGTCATCAAGGTGGCTCGCACTTTCAAGGCGCGATTCAACCAGCCCGGGGAGTTCTGTTTCGGCGGCTGCGAGGGCCCGATCACCGCCGCTGGATCGGTCTGGGGCGTGGAAAACCTCTTGCGGAACATGATCAAGGACCCGCCCCTCGTCCACAAGGTGCTTTCCGCGGTGACCGATACGATCATCGATTTCTGCAACGCACAGCTCGAAGCAGGCGTTGCTGCAATCGGGTTCGCGGATCCAACGGCCTCATCGACTTGTATCTCGCCCCAATTCTTCCACGAGTTCGCGATGCCTTACTTGAAGAAAATCACGCGGAAAGTGAACTCGCCGGGGTTTTTATTACACGTCTGCGGCGAGTCGCTCGGCATCACGCGAGACGTGTGCGACCTGGGAGCTTCGCGCGCCGCGAACCTCCTCCAAGCGAGCATCATTCGCCGGAGAGTCTTGTGGAACGAGCCCGCACGCGGCCGGCTACTCAAGTTCCTCGAACACTTGTCCATGGTGCCGAAAATCGAGATCTTCAGCGTCGACCGCGTAGATCTCGCTGCCGCGAAGCAAGTCGTGGGAAAGCGGTTCGTGATCCTCCTCGGCAACGTCTCGACATCGGTCTTGCGGTTCGGGACGGCCGATGACGTGGCGCGAGAAGCAGGCGCTTGCATCAAGGCCGCGGCCGCCGGCGGCAATTACATCCTCAGCTCGGGGTGCGACATCGCCCCTGGCACCCCGCCGGCGAACATCCATGCGCTGGTGCAAGCCGGGAGAGAAACGCGATTTCCCATCACTTGATCGTTCCTTTTTTCCTCGATCACGATAAAAATCCGCTTTTGGCGGATATCCGTGACCATTTTCTTAAAACTTCGCCCTACCACTAGTAACATTCGAGATGATCGAGGAATGCTTAAAAGGGGGCCCCTACGTTAGGCCGCGAGACGATTCCAGCTGCATCGGATACTCGAAGCCCGTCCATTCGTGCTGGTGCCCCACTATGTCGGACAATTCCATCGCGATCCCGTCTCCCCGCATCATCCACTCGGGGGAGCACCTCGGCCACGTGCATCTCATCGACCTCAACCTCTACGACTCGTCGCTGTTCGCGAACGCGTGCTTGCTGGACGCGGGCGGTGATCGCGTGCTGTTCGATGCCGGCACGTCGGCCACGACCGGCCAGATCGTGAACTACCTCCGGTACCATGGCCTCGACGACGGCAGGTATTTTATCGTCCCGTCGCACCACCACTTCGATCATTCCGGCGGCATTGCCTCGTTGATACACCATTTCAAGAAAAACAGCGTTCCCGTAATGGTCGTGACGACGCCAACGATGGCAGATTGCTTGGCCGACTTGCCGAGCCGCGTCGATGGCGCGCGCCGCCAGTTCCAGCAGATGGTCGGCAGCATCGAGGCGGTCTCGCGGCAAGACATGGTCGTTCTCGGCAACGGCGTGAAGTTCTTGCTCGCGGACAACTCGACCATCGAGCTCGTCCCGACCCCTGGCCACGCGCCAGACCACGTCTCGCCCGTCGTCCGCGATGGGAGTCACATCCGCTTGTGCTTCTTTGGCGAGGCTCTGGGCATTAACCTCCGCAACCGCTTGTCTCCCATCCCTTCCTCGACCGCACCGTGCTACGATTCCGAGGAATACAAGGCGAGCATCGCCAGGATCAAGGCGTTAAACGCGGAAGCGGGGATATTCAGCCACGTCGGCGGCGTCACGGGCGCGGAGAACGTGGCATCGTCGTGCGACCTCGCCCTCGAGAAGCTGGGCGAGGTGACCGACTTCATCGCGCGACTGCACGCGGGCGGCGTCACTTCCACCGCGGAAATGGTCGCCAGGTTGAAGGACTCGTACCGGGACTACATCGCCACGTGCGTGATGGACGATTCGGTCGTCAACAACCTCGCCTTCTTGCTGGTCTACGGGATCCTCAAGGACTTGCACTTGAAATGACGGGTCGCGTCGTTTCCTTTTCGATCGATTCCACCATTGTAACCGATGCGAAATGGCTATAAGCCCGTTTTTTCCGAGAATAGCTCGGACCAGTTATGAGCACGACGAGAACCCAGTTGGATCAAGAGCACTATTGCCAGGGCTGCGAATCACGCCTGGACAAGGGCTGGCACTACGGGTGCCCTTACTGCGGTTTCAACTACTGCTATGACTGCTTCGAGAAAATGATAACCGCCGAGATAGGCTGCCCGAATTGCCTTGGTCCAATATGGTTGTGACCGACCGGTCGCCAGGGCGCGAGCGGTACGCGTTCTCTTGCATAGCGCCAGCCTTGACTTAGATGCCCCGGTAGCCTTTCTTCTTGAGGACTCGCGGGAATCCAGTTCCCCAGGCCTTTAGTTCGATTGGTTGCACGGTAACCAGGGTTAATGACTCGGAATCGACGCTGTACGGGCCTTGTGCCAGCAATTTTCCCCCCGGGCCGATCGCGATCGAGTTGCCGATGCATTTCTTGCCTTTCCATGGCCCCGACGTGATCCAACCGATGTTGCTCACCCCGATGACGTAAAGGTCATATAACTTGGCGAGCGTGCCGTAAGCCTTCTTCCACGTCCCCCCGTAGGGATGGCGCTTGTTGTCGTGATCCGCGTCGACTGCCCACGCGCTGGGCGAAAGGATGATCCGCGCGCCCATCCGCGCGAGTGCGTGGCCGAGGACCAGCGAGGACGGGAAGTTGTCCGCGCAGATGTCGATGCCGATCTTGCCGAATCGCGAGTCCGCGACGCCCAAGCGATCGCCTTGGCTGTAGAGGTGGTGTGCGATGTCAAGCTCGTTGATCTTCCTATGCTTCAAGAGCAGCTTGCCTTGATCGTCGATCAAGACGGCGGAGTTATACGTTTTATCTCCATCGCGTTCCGTCAATCCCGCGACGACGTGGATGTGGTGCTCCCGTGCCCACGTGGCGAGCAAGTCGCTCCGTTCCCCAGGTATCGGCTTGGCGAGCCGCGCCGCGCCCTCGAATGTCCAGCCGAGATCCATGCATTCGGGGAGAACGACGATGTCCGCGCCTGCCGTGGCTGCCTCGGCGATCTTGCCTTTCGCGCGGTTCATGTTCGCATCGGCATTCCCGCCTTCGACGAGCAACTGCGCCATGCCCACCTTGACATACATTTTTTCCACCAATATCGAATACGACCGGCTTGCTTTCAAGGTGATCGCGCGCTTTTCCTCGTAGAAAGAAGCTTAAAATTCCATCTGAATGCCTCGATATCATGGCCGGGGAAATTGAAATCGGAGGTCTCGATGTCGACCGGATCGAGGGCCTTCAGCACGACGTGATCCAGCGTGATGATTTCAATGCTTCTTTCCAGGTAATCAGGTGGCAATTGCTGTGAAAAAACAAGGCCATTAGCCCACATGTCGATCTTGAAGCCATGAGGTATGGTACGCAGAATTCTTTCAAGAACAGCCTTATTATTTGCTGGAATCGTGAAATCGACATCGACGGTCGATGTTTTCAAGTCGAGAAGCGTCATGGCGGTGCCACCGGCGGCCACGATGGTGACGTGCTCCTCGAGCTCGCCGTCGAGCACCTTGAGAAAATCGATCAAGGATCCTTTGTCAAGTGGCATGGTAAGTCCCCAACGCGTGAATGATGCTTTCCTTGTCGGTAGTGGCAGTGGCAATGGCCTCATTTACGTCCAAAGCGGACAGCAGATCGATCGCTTTTTGCACTTGATCCATGGGCTTCACGTGCTGGAGGACCTTGAGAACCGAAAGCAAGTGTTCGGCCACGTTATATTTCCGGCTCAAGAACACCAACATGTTCACCTTAAACGTGTTTTTCGCACGAACGACCGCCGCAGCCTCCCGCTGCCTTGCACCCGCCTGGAGCAAAAGGGCAATCACGACGAGCTCGATGCACGCGTCCTTGCCCTTCTCGATCGTGGCGCCGAATTCCCGGTACCCGAACCGGTTGAGATTGTATGCCAGGTCTGGATCCGTGAGTTTTGCAGGGATTAGAATGGCAGGTGCGGTCTGGACCCGGTAATCGCGGGCAATACGACCGATCTCCCGCCAGAACGATTGCGGATTGAACCAAACGACCTTGCTCGCGAGCATTTCCTTGACCGGGTTGGCCTCGGACGTGCACATCAAGCCACGGGCTTCGTCCATGTTCACGAGGAGGCCATCCTCAATGACAATTCTGCTCGTGAATTGATCAACCGGCCAGGAGAACATGAATTTTATCCTTTTAAAAGTCCCTAATTTAGCTTCTGAAAGTAATGCTCTTTTATGACAAAGCAGCATCGGTTCGCTCGGCCATGTTGCAGCTATGTTTAAAAACCCTTGTCCGATAGAGGAGGATGGATTATCCAAGGTGACCGTGGGTTGTACCAACTTTTAACACCCGATTCCTTTAAGACAGCGGCCGCCGTTTTCTGCATCATCACGTGGATCCAATTCATCGGGACGACGGCGAGCGTCATCGGGTCGCTCGCCTACTTAACGAAGAAGCACGGCCTGGCGTGGAAGATGCTCCACAAGATGTACGCCGGGCTCCTGATGCTCGTCATCGCGTGGATCGCGATCTGGCTATCGACCGGCACATACGACCCCGAAATGCCTTTCGTGTTTTTCCTGCTATCATGCGTGCCCGCCCTCGTCGGCGTGATCCCGGCGAGCGTCTTGTTCCCGCTCGGCTGGCGGAACGTATACCAGGCGCACAAGCGAGGGATCACGGGCGCCGAGCCCAAGAAGAAACCCAAGGATGCGACCAAGGGAGGCCCGGATGCGGCTGGCCTTGCTGGAGGAACCCGCAAACAACAAGCGAGCCGCCCGTACAACGCACGATACCAATCCCACAAGAAATATTTGCAACAGAAACGATGAATCGATAATATAACCTCAAAATATCGTGATATTCATGGTATTTATCTTTGCACAAAAAGCGGAGGTCGTATTCAATAATGAAAGCCCGACAACAAGCATCAAGCAAGAAATATACAAGGGCGCCATTGCCTTGGACGCTGGAATATTCGTCTCCGACTTCGTGACATTTCCCATCGCAAACCATTCCGTCGCGGTCAACAAGATATATCTGCACCAACTTTCTAACGATGATTATAAGACCTTGAGCCGTACAGCCGAAGCACAGATGGTCGAAACGCTGAAAGGCCAGAAACACCCCGTCATGGAGCTTGAAGGCCATTCATCACCCAAGATAGATCCAGAGCGAAGGTCCGTCGTGTGCGAAATGGATACAGACCAGTATTGCAAAAAGGATTCCATCATCACACCGCGGGAGAACCCGCGAAAGGTAGAAGTCAAGTTCTTTGATGACAAGTACATCCAGCAATGGAAGGATTTCGAGGACGGTCTTCGTAACAACCGAAATTTAAAAGCCGATGATCCGAGTTATGGGAAAATGATGCCGCGATGCAGTCTCTGTGGCAGGTACAAGGCAATCGGCTTGGTTCATGGCTTTAATCGGATGGTTGGCGCGCCCGTGCGGCCTTGGGAGCGGGAATACATGTGCGTGACGTGCACGTTCGATTTCGCGCGGCTCTTCGAGCATATCCGACATAATATCGAGAATCCGACTCTTTATGGGAAGCCATCGATCGACCTGGCTGAGTCGCTCTTAAAAATTGCCCAGGAAGGCCTGGATGACCCGCTGGCAATCGCAACCGCGAAAACATACCTCGGAATGCTTTCAACGGATGATACGGTCGCGATATCGCTCCTTGAAAGCGCCCGGGAATTTTTAATCCACTATAAAGACCCAGATATCAAGGAATCGACGTTCGGCGGCGCTATGGAATCCATATACAAACTTAACACGATGAACCTATTACAACGATACAATGCTTCCAAAGCACACGATAAAGCGCTGAACTTGCTTCATAAGGTGCAATACGGCGAGCAAGCTGAAGATACTGTCAGTGCCGCCCAGAACAAGGTGTCAATAGGCGCATCATACATTGAATCGGGGCAAATCGATAAGGCCGAAGAAGTTCTGCTCGATTCACTCAAATCTTTGAAAAAGCTGAAAGCAAATCCCACACCCGCATTGATTATGCTCGTTCAAATCTACACGAATAAGGGCGACCGCGATAAAATTGCTAAGTATCTACCGGAATTGAAAAGCAGGCTCGGGCGGTTAGCATTTGAAGTGCCTGCATTGGGTAAAATCATATCATCTGCCGACCATACGTTGACAAGAAAGTGATTTCTTGTCAAGAATTGGTTCTAATTTTTACTTGAGACTTGAGGGGTGATGAAAAACGAAATTTCGATATTATTCTCAAGCAGAATGAACAAATATGCACTCGTAGGCGCCGCCGAACGCTGCCGACGCCGCGTGGCCGAGGCCGATGCGGCTCATATAAACATGTACAAATACAAGGCAGTCATTAGCAATGCGATTTCATTATCTGATTGAAAACGAGCGACTCCCGTGGATTACACGGACGATCTCGACGAATTCGCCAGAAATCTGGTAGATTATTCGATATTTTCGGTACATGAATTCCCGCAGGTTCGGGTCCTTCGATTCAAGCACCCGGTGACCGATCATCGGCGAGCCAGCCAGGTGCTCGGCCATCTCGATGATGCCATTCACGAACGCTTCTGCATTCTTCGGCGAATCACGGCTGATATATCGCGTGATGTCCTCGAGATCATCTAGCGCAGGCTGCGACCACCTTATTGCAGCCATTTCTTCATGAGCGCCTTCGCTTCGTCGTGGGAGTAATAATGGCCTTCTTCGAGCGCTTTTTGACCTTGGACGATCTTTTGTTTCACGAGAAGGTAGTCCATTATTTCCTCGATCGTGATGTCATCCGGCTGTTCGGAAAGGAACTTGACCACGTCTTCCTTGATCGAACCGTGTTGATTTGGGCTGGTTGTCATCGTAGATCAGTTTTGAAATGGCTTTTTAAACAAATTAAGTTTGTGCACGCGGGCGATAGGTGCCTCTTTGCCAGATTTCACTTCGGGATACTTCTTTGGGATTCGATTTCTCACCAAATCACCAGGCTCTTCCGCAATGCCGGGATTCTTTGGGTGGTGCATGGTAAGTGACCAACGCGTTAATGATGTTATCCTTGTCTATAGCAATCTCCTTTGCATCGAAGGCATTCAACAAGCCAATCATCCTCTGTACCTCACCCATGGAAATAATCCCGTTTATAACCTTTAGAACGGCGAGCAGATGATCAGAAACACCGTATTTCTGGCTCAAAAACGTCAAGATGTTCCCCTTGAAGCGATTCTTTGCAAGAACGACTGCCGCTGCGTCCCTCAGCCTTGCACTCGGGTTGAGCAAGAGAGCGATCGCGATCTGCTCGATGCAAATGTCCGTCCCCTTTTTGATGGTAGCGCCGAATTCCCGGTACCCGAACCGGTTGAGATTGTATGCCAGGTCTGGATCCGTGAGTTTTGCAGGGATTAGAATGGCAGGTGCGGTCTGGACCCGGTAATCGCGGGCAATACGACCGATCTCCCGCCAGAACGATTGCGGATTGAATCAAACGACCTTGCTCGCGAGCATTTCCTTGACCGGGTTAATAGACCTCGCCCCGATGGCGGATGCGTGGCAATTGCTCGATGCGGGCGCGGTATTCGATGCACGCGTTCCGGTCATTGCGATCCATGAGGGAGACACGTGTTCCCGAGCAATAAAGATGTTGTAAAAAAATAGGCCTACCCGCGAATGACCAATCGCTCGAGATATTGTCTTGCTTTCTCCGTGATCGAATATCTCGAGAATTCACGGCCGGTTCCCTTCTGTAGCGTGTTCGACACGAGTTCGCACGACTTCAAGATCGCCACGTGATACGCGAGCGCGTTCCGGTCGATGCCGAGGCGGGAAGCGAGGTCGTTAAAGGTGACGGGCCGGGGTGAGTTCAACAATAACATGAGGATCCTCAACCGGGTCGCGTTACCCATCACGTCGAGGTCGCGGGCCATCTTCTCGTAATCGATGTTATTACTCGGAACCTCCTTTCCCACCATTTCCTCCGATTCCTCGGGATGGTGCTTCTCAACCTTTGTCGCTTGCATTGATCTTCACCTTAGACTTTTCATGAACATGTTAAAACTATTTCATGATAATGTAGAAACTGTTTTAATATTTAATCTTGATCAGATCAAGAACTATCGAGCAACTTGTTTTTCACGAGGGAGCTTCTTACAAGCCCCCACGAATCGACAAGCAATGAAGAGTAGATGGTACGTGTTTTCGTAGGCATATACATGTCCGTGCTCGATATCTTGCTTCAAGTACGCGTCTGTTAACAAGGAGCCTCCCTTGCTCGCGACATCCGAGATGATACGATCGATCCGTGGATTATTCTTGTTTTTTACCCTATCAAACTTGAATATTTTCCTGTCAAGTTTGAAATGAGAGTATTTCTTCGGGACGAAGAGGACAACTCGTTCCGCGATGTTGGCGTTACTTGTATAACTCCCGAGCTCGTAATTGAGGCCGCGAGCTTTCCTTGTCGATACGAGGAACAAGAAATCGTACTCGTCAGCCTCGAATATTTGTTCTTGCTCGATGGCGGGGTTATCTAACTCCATTTCTTCGGGGAGGATCGAGACCACGTTCAATCGCCGCAAGAGATCCCGCAAGAGCCTTCGTGCCCTTGGAGCAACGCATTTCTTGCTACAAGCTCCACAATCCGCAGTTAAACACCCTTTGTCCTTGAAGCCCTCCCCCAGGACATAGATCTTTAACACGCGACCTTGATCTGCCTTGCCGAGACAAGATTCCTTGACCCTCGCTATCTCGGCTTGGATTTTCCCGAGAGATCCATCATCCACTTCGCCCTCAAGGGGATCCTCCTTCCGATCATTGCCCGGCATGGTTGCTCTGCATTTCCTCCGCGGCCGCGGATTTAATCCTACGCGGTGAACCAAATCGTTCTTGATCGGATATCATCCTTTGGTTGGGGAAAAAAATAGAACCACACGACAACCTCATTTCTTTTTCGATTCTCCGTGCGAGCTCGGCAAGTAACACGCTATACTCGAGCGACGAGTACGCTCGTCCATTCATCGCCGATTAGTATTCTCTATAAATATACACTCGTAGGCGCCGCCGAACGCCGCCGACGCCGCGTGCCCGAGGCCGATGCGGCTCATGTAGACGAGCTTCCAGCCTTGTTTTGCCAGATCGCTTAATAGGCCTTCGATGCCTGGGCTATCGGCTTGTTGCCATTCGCCGTCCGCCGCCGCGGCCTTGTACCTGAAGGGCGGGGGATCGCCGCGGCCGGCGACGGGCTCGATAGTGACGGCAAGGTACCGGGAAGCGCTCGTGGCGCGTGGTGTTTCGTGCCGTTGCATCGCGAGCATCGTCGTGCCTTGCTCGCCTTGCGCGGCGAGGCTGGCGGGCCGGGAGGCGGGCGCGAGCATGGCCTCCCACGTCTCGCGGCCCATCTTGAGCGCATCTGCCACGATGCGGGAACTCACGAGAAACTTGGCTTCCAGCTCGCGGTACGTGATGTCCGGGTCGGTCTCGCGAGCCATGCAAATGTCAAGGCGGCGCTGGATGCCGGAACGTCGAAGCCGGGCGGGCACGGGGTCGGGTCTCCTCCGAAGTCGAGCCGAATTGGTTCGATTTGTTGCGATTGCCTTGCAGGATCGCGTGATTGCGGCGCGATCGGGCGCGCACGCGAATGGGCGCGCCGTGGTTCATCATTGCTTACGGGTCATGGTATATTAACTTTGGTCATGCTTCGACAAAAAAATGATGACGCTTTGGACTCGGGATGGTCATCCCTTGGTGTACCAGCGGGAACGGGCGGCGATTTCGCATCGAAAATGCAAGATATTCGCACCTTGTCAAGGATGAAAACCTTAAATGCCCGGAACCCGCTTCATATACCAGCACCACGATTCTTCCAGCGAGATGGCACGCTATTGCCTACCGGGATCACGTCATCGTCGAAGAGTACGGCCTTCCCAAGCCCTTCCCCGTCGAGAATGGCGCCCTCGTCCTCGAAGGCCTCCAGATCCGGGACATCGACGAGATCGAAGGCCTCGGCGAGATCACGCCCGATCTCCGGCGCCTCGACCTCGGCCACAACGAGATCACCGAGATCAAGGGCCTCGACCGCTTCACGAGGCTCGAGACCCTCCGATCAGGTGAATATGCCATTCCTCAGAAGGGAAAGTTCTTTTCCGAACGGAACAGAACGGAATCTACGAAAAAGGGCAGATCGCCGATTTCCTCATCGGCGCAACCTTTCGCCACCGGTTCTAACTCCTGGATAGCACGTGCGTTCATCAAGTCTTCACCTGGGAGGCATGGACACGACATTCCTTCTCTCGCTGAAATAAAAAACTACTGATGTCGAAAAAGAGTTAGCAGTGTTGTAGAGCGCTTGAAAAAAGCCGTGGCGTGATGAGACGACCCCCTTCCAGGGAACCCATGTCGATTCATAAACATCCCGCCACGACGGCCAATAAAACATATCCGAGAGATAATTAACCGCGTGGCGAGAGATATAATGCATGAGGGACGGCCGATCGTTCCCTTCAGCACGATCATTGCACATGAAATTAAACATTCAAGGGGATCATCATGAAGTGCCAAAAATGTGGTATGGATGCGTACATGGGATTCACGTGCAGCCAATGCGGGAAATATTATTGCGCGAAGGATCGCTTGCCCGAGAGGCATGAATGTACCAATATTGGCGCGGCGCGTGATGAACGACAGTTCCGGGCCCAGCTCGAGAATGCCGCGGTGCAAAGATCCGATCGATCCGCTAGCCAATCCACTCGAGGATTGTACGTGAATCGCGCCACGCCCGAGGAGTTCAAGGTACCCGAGGAAGACAGGGATAGCCCGCTGGACGAGGATCTCGATGACGGGGAGGGCAACGACAATCGATACGTCGTGACCGGCTCGGCCAGTGGCATGCCCTTATATCTCTTGATCTTCGGCCTCTTCGCTGTCTTCGACGTGATCAATCTGATCGTGATCCCGAGCATCTGGACAATGCTGCCGGTCCTCGTCCATAGCACGTTCTTGCCCATGATAGCATACCATGCCTACAAGCAGCAGACGGGCGTTTTTTCACCGAGGGCAATGGTCACCTTCATCAAGCTCTTGATCGCCTACATGCTCATCTACCTTGCAACAGGAATTACCATGGGGCTCGTGTTCGGAAATTTCGTGGGGGTTGCAATAAACATCTTCATCGGCATCTGCATGGTGATGATGTGGAGCCGGGTCTTGCAGCAGATGAGGTTCATGTCTGGTGGCCGGTGATGAGGGGCTAACGCTGGCCATGACCGCCCCATTTCTCCGAAATGACATTATCCGTTAGATAAGCATCGGTGACTTCTAATCGGCCGGATGAACAGATACCTCGAGGATCGACTATGGACATCGTGGCGCTGAAGGTCACCATAATCGGCGATCAAGGGGTCGGCAAGACCTCGCTCGTGCTGCGATACACCAAGAACACGTTCCCGGAGAGTTACATGCCCACGTTAGGCGCTGACTTCTCCGTGAAGGATGAGATCCTGGACAACGGCAAGAGAGTGCAGTTGTACCTCTGGGATCTCGCTGGCAACCCGACCTTCAAGGTGATGCGGCAATATTACCTCGCTGGTTCGCGTGTCATACTCATTTGCTTCGCGGTCGACGACCCAAGCTCGTTCCGGTCAGTCAGGACAAACCTCAAGGACATCAACCGCGACCGGTCGCGGAGCTTGCCCGTCATAATCGTGGGCACGAAAGGCGACCTGAAGGATGCCGTTGGCCAGGCCGAGATCGATGCACTGTGCAAGGCCGAGGGCTTGCCTTACATCCGCACCAGCGCCAAGACAGGGGAGAACGTGCACGCGCTCTTCTTGAAAGCGGCAACCGTGGGGGTTCAGTGAATCCCCAAGGCATAGCGGCTTTTTCCTTCCATCCTCTTGATAACTTTATAACCTCGGGTCTTCATCGTGAATGTATATTCGGAAATGTTTTATAGACGAGGACACCACAACCCAGGCAATCATTTTCAACCACCGGGGCAGGACACGGATTATGGACTTTTATCTCATAAACTAAATCGCTGCCATGGCAGACATCGCCGTGGATGTTTTCTTGATCCTTGTGATCGTGAGGATATACTTGAAATACAATTTTCCAACGTTCCGTTTTCTCCTCTTTAGCATTTTGATCTTTCTCGGACGCGCCATCATCATCGTCAGGCAAATCCTAGGCGGAAAATACGCCGTGTTGCTGTTCACGGGCCAGACGACCAGGATCCTCTACGAGGCGCTGGACAAGTTCACCGCGAGCTTCCCCCCCCTTGTTGAAAGGCATCGAGCCGAACACGTCGCTGCCGGACGAGGGCGATGCCCGTGCCCTCGTGTTGAAGTATTTCGCGTTCAGCGTGCCTTGATGGGATCTTGGCGGATTCTTTAAGAAAGGCCCAGCCGGATGTTCACTTCGCGCGACATCGAGGTGGTGCTTTCATGGACTTGTTCGGGACGATCGTGATTCCGAGGCCGAGCAGCTACAAGATCATGCTGATCATCCTCGACGGGCTCGCTGACGTGCCTCTCGATAGCCTGGACAACAAGACCCCGCTCGAGTACGCGAACACGCCCAATCTCGATGCCCTCGCCAAGCGCGGCCAGTGCGGGATGGTCTGGCCGTACGTGCCGTGGGCACCACTCGGATCCGGCCCCGCGCACCTCGCGCTGTTCGGCTACGACCCGCTCCAGACGTACATCGGGCGGGGTCCCCTGGAAGCGCTCGGCGAGGGCGTGCAGACCGAGGAGGGGGACGTGATCGTAAGGCTGAATTTTGCCACGGTGGATCCATCGACCGGCATCGTGATCGACCGCCGGGCGGGCAGGATCGACCAAGGCGACTCGGCCGTTCTGTATAACTACCTCAACGGTGCCATGGAGCACGAGCGGGACGGCATATCCTGGAAGGTGCACGCTACCATGGGGCACCGGGGCGTCATCACGATCAAGAACGCGTCGCCGTGGATCGACAGCTCGGATCCCCGCGCGAACCCGCACGGCCGGGAAATCGTCCGGGTCATCCAGCCCACGAATGATGATTCCCTCTCCCTGAAGACGGCAGCGTTCATGAACTGGTTCTCGCAAGAATCGCAAAAATTGCTCGTGGACCACCCGTACAACAAGGAGCTGGTCGCGAAGGGGATGGTCCCCGCGAACTACCTGCTCAGCCGGGGCGCCGGGACGATCAAGTACCCCGTGCCATTTGCCACGCGGTACAAGTTCACGAGCCCCGCGTTCATCTCAGGGTACCCGCTGTACCGCGGCCTCGCCCGGCTGCTCGGCATCGAGGCCGTGATGCCGGACGAGGAAACCATCCCGAAAAAATTCGAGAAAGCGGCCGAGATCTTCAAGCAGGACCGTGATATCACGATATTGCACGTCAAGGACACCGACGTCGCGGGCGAGGATGGCGATGCATTGAAAAAGGTCCGCGTCATCGAGGAGATCGACAAAAACTTGAAGGCGATCCTGGACGTGATGGAGGACACGGACACCATCCTGGTCACGGGCGACCACGCGACCCCGGTGAAGGTGCTAGATCATTCTGGCCATCCCGTCCCGATCCTGGCTTGCGGGCCGTTCACCGGCCACGATGGCGACCTGGTATCGGGGTTCAATGAGAAAGCGTGCGCGATGGGATCGCTCGGCAATTTCCGCTCGATATACGTGATGAACCTGATGCTCATGCTCACGCTGCGGTTGAGTACGTTTGGCGCGTGAGCATGGATCAATCTAGCCATTTGACAGCCAGGGCCGGCCGAGGCACCGTCCGCTGTTATCCTTGGCGTGGAATCTATCCCCTCGGAATCTATTGCTACTGCATAAGATTAAATTTCTTCATCTAGTTCGATTATAGGTATTTTAATCCTTGTCACGAATACATCGTGTATCACGTCCACGATTCCACACTCTGACAGAGGGGATCATTTTGGGTTACGACATAACTGCCATCGACGACGATGGAAACGAAATTGCCTACATGCGGGCCGCGATGGGAACGTTTTTCTTGATGAAAATCCAGGGTTATGACTGGTTCGAGCTGATAGGCGCGAATGACTGCGACGGCTTCGCGTCGGGAAACGGAAAGTCGAAAGCAATTCCACGAGTAAAGCTTGAGAAGGCCTTGTCAATGCTCCGGTCACACGATACGGAGGGCATGATCGTCGCCCTTCCAACTGAGATCACAATGAAGATGTTCGGGGGGGCCAATGATTTTGCCGGCGGGGGGCCAATCAACGTCGTTCGTAAATTCTCGGATGTCTTCAGCGATCACAAGCCTGATCTCGACATTTTCATGCAAAATTGCATCAACTGGTGTGATGTGAATGGCCGGGATGCAGTTAACGTGAACTTCTGTTGATTCATAACGCGCGGGGATAATAATAATGGAAAGAATCACGAGCAAAGAATTGGACCAGGCGATAGCGTACTTCAAGCGCGGGGATGCCCGGGGAGCGCTCGGCCCGCTTCAAAAGCACTTGAAGAAGCATCCTGAAGATCTATTCAACCAAATCTTCTTTGGACACCTGATGAAAGAATGCGGCATGTACAAGGAAGCACTGGAATTCATGATCGACTTCACCCGAAAACACCCGGATTACGAAGCGGGATGGCATTTCCTCGGCGTGATGTATTATAAAGTCGGGGATTATAATAACATGGATCGCGCCTATTCAAGGTTTCTTGAGATCGAGCCGGCTCCATCGAACACGTACACCATCGAGGGACGACGGCTGCTCAAGGCTGGCGATCGCGTGGGGGCGAAAGCTGCCTTTTTAAAAGCTATCGAAAAAGACCCTGACAAGTTCAAACCGGAGCTCCACTTGATGAAGATGGACGAGGAGGCGCAGAAGGACCCGACCGGTAATGAGTTCGATGCCATCGAAGCCATACTAGCCAGGCCAGCAACTTCCCCGGTAGGCATCGCGTTCCAGGAATTCTGGAAAGGCCAGCTCGAGGAAAAGAAAGGGAACCCGGATGCGGCGTGTACCATTTATCGAAAGGCGCTTATGGAGGGTTTCGTTTCCGATCAAGTCCTGGTCGCGTATGGCTTGTCATTGTTTGAAAAGAAGAAGTTTATGCAAGCAAGGTATTATTGGGTCGATGCAATGCAAGAATATCCCAAGTGTAATATTGCCCGCTTCTTGCTCTACCTTACCGGGGAAGGTATTGGCTTGGACCTCGATACTCCAGATGGACAGGCCACCGAGGCAATCTTGAGCGAAATCGTGCTGAACCAAACCGATGCGGAGCCTTGGGCGAAGTTGGCCTTGTTGATGATTCTACAACACGACCAGCAAGGTGCGGCCCTCGCCGGTAAGGTCGCGGACCAGCTCTCTGGAGGAACCGGTGCAAGAATCCCATAATTTTTCTTCTCTAACTGGACTTTCAAAGTTATGTTTTATATATCCCTTGATAAAACCGTTCTTTCAAGTCAATCACTAGTTTTAGATGTGCATGCAATATTTTTTACTTGTTTTATAGATCGTGGAAACGGAGGCATTATTTGAAAACGGGACTGAAATAAACGCGGAAGTTCCTTGACGGACGTGAATTTCTTCCTCTAGCCCATTGCGCTAACATCATCAGATTTGAAACCATACACGGCTCGAATTTATCGTAGTGTAAAA
>JAUQYZ010000348.1 GCA_030587475.1 Candidatus Sigynarchaeum calidifontis | reverse complement strand
TGCATTTAGGTGGGCTGCGGTCGGCCGAGGCTCTTAGCAAGCGCGTCCATTCCATATTTTTGTTGCGGAACGAGCCGTCATTGAAGTTGCAAATAAAAGATAATCGGCGGCATCGGGCGGGCGTTCACTTCAAGCGGATAGCTGGGGCAAGTTACAAGGCAGATTGCTCGATCTGCAGCATCAAGGTGCAAGCGAAGGCTTAAAAGATGGAAAAATGAGAGGAGGCTGATCATCATTCGGACTTAAAACGAGCCCCCGCGCCACTATTCAAGTTTAAATTCAGACAAGGAGAGAATACATTATATCATAGCACTTGAAAGCAAGCATCAGCCAGGTGGGATGGTTGATAGACAAAAAAAGATTGGAAGCGAATCTCTCCAAGTTAATGGATGACATCCCCGAGATCGAGGGGCTCATCGCCCTTGACTTGAAAGGCACCGTTCTCGTGGGACAGACGATCACCGAAATGGACAAGGCCCTCCTTGCAAAGGCAGCGCTCGATGTTTTCACGAAGGCAAAGGCAATGGGAAAGAGCACCGCGAAGGGTGGCGTGCAAGCGATCAACATTTCGATGGACAAGGGCAGCGCGTGCATCGTTGGAAATGACTCGACAATCATCATGTCAATGCAAGGAACCGACGCGTCGAACTCGATCGCGCTGATCTTGCGTTCGATCAAGGCGTGCTTGTAGAACCGCCGGCTTTTAATCAAATTTTCCATTTATTCTCCTCTTTTTGCACGGCGATGCACTATATCGAGGAAGTGGCGAATATCAAGGAATACATGCGTTTGCTTCGTTACTTGCCCGTGATCACGAAGTCGTTCTTGCCCGGCTGCAGCGTCCAGCGGATGAAAACCCCTTGACCGGGGCTCGCCTTGTAGGCGACGCCCCGCGGGAGTCCCATTTTGCTCTTGAATGCTTGTTCCACGCCAGGATATGTGGATTCCCAGAGGAAGACCCCGTACGGAAGCGGCTTGGCGCGCGAATTCTCGACCTTCAACCGGATCGTCGTGATCTGCTTGATCGAGGCGTCTATCGAGACTTCGGGCACGCGCGGCTCGAGATAAAAGCCCGGCGCGCCCCCGCCTGGCTCCGTGTGCCCTGCCATTTCCTCGTCCGGCTCGTAGTTCAGGTAGTTGAACAACGCCACGGGCGATGCTCGCCCAGCGTCGAAGACCAGCTGGCACTCGGCATCGAAGTAGAAGAAGCTGTCGCTCCACGGCGGCGATTTCATGGCCGCCACGCGATCGCCGTCGTTCACCTTGCCCAGATAATCGTAAAGGTATTCGACGGGCAGGTAAGCGTGCTTGGAGATCGTACCCGCGTAGCCCTTCCCTTCTTTGACCTGCCGCCAGAAGTCGAGCTCTGCGGGAACGGGTACCCATCGCGACGGGACGAACATAGGGATGGTCCCGCGTGCAAGGGCCTCCTTGTACCTGGCAGCTGCCTTGCTAGCCGTGAGGAACTCGACCGTGTCCCGCTCCGAGAGCCAGTCGAAGAAATGATCCATCATCTTCGTGCAGAACGCGACGCGCGCCTCGGTGAAGGGCTTGCAGATCTCGCCCCACGTTTGCTCGTGCGCCTCCTGGTGGAACTGGAACCAAATCCCCGCGTCGTTCAGCAGCAGTGCCCGCTCATATTCCAAAAACAATGCCTTCCAGTACTCCACGTTGAAATCGGTACAAACGCCTCCGCGCTCCACATCATTGGGGTCGGTGCTCCATAGCTCGGGCTTGCACGTGTGGAACGACTTATTGAGGTCACGCATGGTCCATTCGAAGGCCACGATGCCACTATCGTCATTAACACCCGCTGGCTCGTGAGCGCTGCCCTTTCGCATGGGGAATGAACCCCACGGCATACCGAAATCCGTGATCGAGTCCACGCCGATCTGGCACCAGCAGTGCCCGAACATGCCCGTGAACCCCTCGGCCTCGAGGGCGACCATCATCTCCTTCGTGCGGATGCCTTGCCCCGCGACCTTGACGTCGGCCCACGGCAACCATTTCCTGATCCCGTCCCGCTGTTCCTTGATGTGACGGCGGTAGTCGTCCACCGATAGCTTCGTGGCGATGTCACGTTCGCGCGAGTGGTGGAACTTTTCGCCGGTAGGGAACCGGAAGAACATCGCGATCTCGTCGCCGAATTTCTCGTGATATTCGGTGAACACGTCCATTTCACATCGTGCTGACTTCGGCGAAACGAGCCACGTGACCGGGATCTTGTACTTGTGGCATAGATCGCCAATGTTGCGGATCCCGCCGCTCGGACACCCGTATCCCCATTGGGCATCGACGTAGTACGCCTGGGAAAACACGGTCAAGTGAATCTTGTTCATACATGGACATTGGCAGAATAAGAAAAAAAGCTTCCCGGCGCGGGCTTTAAATGCGTGGGAAAACTGCTCAATCTATGAAATCACGTGCCCGGGCTGTCTACCCAGAACTCCTAAGGGATGATATGTCGAAAGAGGCGGCGGATCGGTTGCAAGTCGAGTACACGAGCCGGATCCTGTTACAACCGCTGTCCATGCCGCGGACGGTCACGGGCGTCGACATCGCCTACCAAACCACGACGCGCACGGGTGCCGTCGCTGCGGCAGTGACCCTGGCTATCCCATCCCTCAAGGTGCTGGAGACAGCCCAGATCACGGGTGCATGCACGTTCCCGTATGTCCCTGGCCTGCTGGGTTTTCGCGAGCTCAACCTGGTCTCCCGTGCGCTCTACACGCTCGAGCAACCCGTTGAGGTCCTCTTGTACGACGGCCACGGCATCGCGCACCCCCGCCGCTTCGGCGCCGCGAGCCAGCTCGGCCTCGCCTTCGGCATCCCCTCGATCGGCTGCGCGAAGAACTTGTTCCACGGTTCGCTTGCCGGCACGCTCGGACCCGGAAAATTCGCCTCGGTGCCCATCCGGGAAAATACCACGGCCGAGATCATCGGAGTGGCGATGCGGATGCACGAGAATGTTAATCCCATTTACATCTCGCCAGGCCACCTCGTCGATATCGCGAGTTCCATCGATATCGTCAAAGCTTGCGCGGGTGGAAGCCGGCTCCCCGAGCCCATACGGCAGGCCGATGCGATGGCGCGGAAATATGTTCGTTTCCTCGAGGAATGACCCGCCCCCCGCCTCGGTGCCATCGTAATACCGGGATCGCATCGTTGTCCATATTCCGTGCCACCTTCCATCTCCTCGTTCTGTTTGTATCGCGATGGTGCGCGTGAAAACATGACATCCGAGTCAAACCCCGCATTCCCGCAAGGGATCCCGCAACCAGCGGGGGAAGCCGAGTTCTGGCATGACAGGGACTTCTCGCCGCTCGTGAACCACGAAGACTTGAAAAAAGTAGCCAAGGACGACCCGTGGCAGTACGAGGTAGCCGATCGCCTCCGCAGCTTTCTCATGCGAATGGAAAGCCGCAAGATCGTCAACTTCCGGGTATCGGGCATCGTGCTACATTCCGCGTCGGTCTTGTGCCGGGCCAAATCGCAGACCATGGTCGACACGGGCGCGGAGATGCAAGAATCGCTCGCCGAAATGGAGGATAGCACTAATGAGCCTGTCATCGACCAAGATAGCCTCGATCCAGGCATGGCGCCGTGCAGCATAGACGAGCTTGCCTTCACGCCCGACGGCGATATCAAGCCCGAGACGATCGCTGCATGCAACATCGACATTGACAAGGTACTCGATAACATCGCTTCCGGCCGCGGATCGATGAGCCACTTCTTGTCCAGGGAAAAGCTCGCCCGTTTCAGCATGCCGAGACGCGTCGTCGCCAAGCCTCTCACGATGGCCGAGCTATCGCTCGCCCTGAACGACGCCCTCGCGGGCAAGTTCCGCCGCAAGGTGACGAGGGCCGAGGTCAAGCAAGTCACGTTGCCCGACGCTTTCAAGAATTCCTATGGCATGGAACTAAAGATCGAAACGCTCGTTCCAGAAATCGACGCAAAGGTGCGTGAAACCTTCTCGATAAGCAATACCCCGACATCATTCGTTACCTTGTTCGAGGACTTGTCGATCATCTACATCGTGAAGACATTCATGGCCATCTTGCACATGATCAACCGCAAGATGATCGAGGTCTGGCAAAAGGAGGACGGCGAGATCCTCATCGTGCCGTTCGGCAAGGCGACCGATTGCTTTTCTTAAGGGGCCGGGGCCACATCAGGGGGAAGCGGGATCGGGATCGGGTACAGGCGGATGCCGAAGAGGGCAAGCACGAGGGTGCCAATGCCGAATCCGATCAAGATCCACAATGCAATCCTTTGAACCACGTCCTTGCTGCGTTCCTTGAAAATATCGAGTTTCTTGAAAGACGTGACCACCACCGTGAGGAAAATCATGCCGGCGATCGTGCCGACCGCGAACCAGAAAATGAAGATGAGCCCGTTGGCGAAGCCCGTTGCCGATGCCCCCGCGGCCTGGAAATAGACCGTGAGCTCGAAAGGGCAAGGGGGGAATCCCGTCAAGATCCCGAGAACGAACACGCCAATTAGGTTCTTCCGAACCTTCAGCATTACGGGGCTCGCGAGGTGAGCATCCCCCTTCCTGTATTTCACGAGGCGATAGTAGAGAATGGAACCGATCACGATGGCCACTCCGGAGGAGAAAAAAGGCTCGACACCCTGGATCCATGGCAAGATCCACCCAAACAAGCTACCCAAGAGGGAAAAGCCGGATCCAAGGGCAGCGTTCACGACGAAAAGGCCAAGGGAATAGATAAACACGATCTTGACGGCTTCGGAGCTATTTTTCGCGACGCCAAACGTGTGAAATCCGAAGATTGCCTTATCCTCGCAAGGTGTCAGCGTATGCAGTAATCCAAACAAAAAAGCTCCTGTCCAGGCTGCAAATGTAATTTGGAACAAGCTGGAATCCCCGATCCATTCATTCAAGTAAACGCTCGGCTTATGCCTTGTCTTCTCTAGAGGAGGGCAATCCCCAATGATTAGTGCTTCTGAATGTATAGGAATAACCGGACTTGCCCTATAAATGCTGGCTTTTAATAGCCCCCCTTTGCGTTGCTATGAAGCAAAATGATAGCATGGCAGCGGCACGCGAATGCCGAGAATGTCGCAATCATTTGATTATGAAAGCACGATGGTGGCGGGCAATACTACTTGAAAGATGTTGCCAACCACGTGAGCAATAATGGCTGTCCAGATGGAATCAGACTCGATTCGCAAGATCCCGAACATGTATCCAGCGCCTGAAAGCGACAGCACACCGATGACGATGAACGCGAGATCTGGGGGCGTCACGCCCCAGCGGAAGATGTCATCCCAGAGCAAGTTCAAGTGGGCGATTCCAAACAAGAGGTTCGACCAGAGCAGGGTCAACGCCCGCTTCTTTTCGAGGCGGGCGCACCCCTTCCCGCGCGCGATCCCGGCGAGCGTGTCGAACGCGTCCTGGATGAAAGCGCGGAAGAACAGCTCCTCCGCGTAGACCGTGAACGTGCAGATCGCGAGGCACATGACGAGGATCGTCAGCCCGACATTGCCTCCCAGAAGCTCGTTTATTTGCAACAGTATCGGGTCGAACAAGTGCATCGGGCACAAGGGCGAGAGGACGTAGAACGGGAGAAACACGGCGACCAAGACGGCGACGGCGACGAATGCCAGCCCGATGGCCTTCCTTGACGGCTTGTTGAAGCCCAGGTACTCCTTGTAATCGGCTTTCGAATACAGCATCCGGACGATAGAGATGTAATAGATGCTGAACAGCATGCCAAACAACGGATCCGCCATTCGTATGAGCCAGCCCCCGATCACGATCATCATGAACCATGCGACCTTCGCACGGGGAGACAACGCGTTCCACGACGTGCACCTTGCCTTCCCGGGTTTTGCCTCGACCATGCGCTTGTCACGCCTCATCGCAACTCGATCGTCTTGATCTCGGACGGCATGCACTTGAATGTTGCCCCGCCCTCTGGCGCGGGGTCCAAGGCCTTGACTTGCCGTTCCAGCATGTCGACTTCCACCGGCATGGTATTCTCGGCGAGCGGCCCTTCGATGCTGGCTTCAACCGCGCCATCGCTGGCATTGAAACACCGCACGATGGTACTGGAGGAGTCAAAGGCTTGCTTGATGGTTTCCACGATGATCTGGGGTGGGAAATCCTTTAAAAACGACTTTACCAAGGGCAAGTGCCCCTGGTGCATTGGAGTGGAAATGACGACGAGGGGATGGTTGAACGCATAGCCCTCCCGCATCGCCATGCAAGACACGAGCGGTCCCGCGTGGGGCACGAGCGAATATCGGACCACGTGGCGTCCCTCGTCCGTGTTGCGTGCCGGCTCGGTCGGGCTTCGCAGCAAGCTGATACATGCCTGGCTACCTTCCACGTCGTGCGCATGGCGCGCGTCGTTGAGCAGCAGAACGCCGAATTCCTGGCAAGACACGTCGATCCAGTATTGCGCGGGGTATTCGCAGCCGTCGGCGGGACGTTCGATGGAACCGAATTGCGTGTGGTAGGTTATCCACGGATGCGAAATGGCGAATGGAAATGCAACCTTGACCATGCGATGCACGTCGTGCCAGTCGAAATCTATTGAAAAATCCACCCTGGCGTCGCGCGCGTGAAGCATGATCGTTTGGACGAACATTGATGCCTGGTACCGCTTGATCACCTCCACGGCGGCGCGAACCGGGCCTTTTTCCACGATCTTGGCGGATAACAAGTCCGTGACGTCGGCTTGAAGCCCGACAGGCCTGGGCGCGCGGTCGCGGTGCTTCTCGAATCGCCCTTCAGAGTCGCCATTATCGACGACCGCGACCAGGCCATTTCCTCGCCGAGTGCCATCGAGTAACTCCCTCCCGTGCTGCTTGCTCCAGATACGGCCGACGTTCCCCGAGGCCATGTCTATCTCCACCCGGAGTATCTCGTTTTCCATCACTATGACGCCGCCATCTTGAACGACGGTCACGCCCGCCGCGGGCATGATCTCAAGCGGGTTGCCCGGGACGAGGAAATACGTGGAATACCCGATGGAAGGAACGTCTGCCTTGAAAATGATGGATGCCCCGGTAATCTCACCTGGCGCCCCGTTGTTAACACGTTGTTGGAGAACCGGCCTGCCATCGGGGGCGACGATCGATGCGGGTTCCTCTCGGGAACACGTGCCGGGTGGGAGCGTGACGAACTCTGTCCTATCCCACGAGAGCGGGTTGAACACGACAAGGGGCGTCGCGGCTGGATTTCCGTGCAAGGTCGCTATCTTGCTCGCGATGCTATCAAGTGCTTGTTCCAGGCACTTTTGGCCTGTCTTCTCGACTTGATCGTAGTCATGGTGCGCGTCCGCGCAGACCTCCGGGATCCCGCTGCCCCCGATGATGTCGTGGAACTGGTTGAAGAGCAGCCGTTCCCATGCTCGTTCGAGATGTTCCTTGGGATAGGCGAGTCCCGCGAACTTTGCTGCGATGGTGGAAAACTTTTCCGCGGTGAGCAAGAGCACCTCGCCGTGCCGGTTGCGCGCCTTTAACTCCCCGCAATTGGTCAAGTCGCCTTGCAGCTCGCAATCGATCTCCGACGCGAGGACGGGCAATTGCCTCGCGGCATCACTGGCGAGCACCGCGTTCTTGTACGTGTCAAACCTCCCGAAGGCTATCTTCGCCCGCTTCGCGGCCCTCGTCGACCAGCCGCGCACCGCGGCTATCTCCCTCGGCGACGGGCCGCCGCCGTGGTCGCCCTTGCCGATGCGTATCATCACGTCTTGGAGGTGGTAACGCTGGACGTTCTCCTTGATCCATTTCTTGGCCACGAACCAGTCGAGGAAAGGGCTGCGCCAAGCCAAGACGTGAGCGGGCTTGACCGCCAGGACGCGCGACCCGTCCGGCGATTGCCACCAGAACAGTTGCGGCTCTCTCCTGCCGCGCTTGAAGAAGTAGGCATCCATGCCACATTTCACGAGGATCTGCGGGAGCTGCCACGGGTGCGTCCATGCATCCTCTTGCCAGCCGGTGGTCACGTCGACGCCGAACCGCTGCTTGAAGTAACGCTTGCCGAGAACGCATTGCCGGACGAGCGACTCGCCGCACGGCTCAGCACCCTCGAACTCGACGAACATGCCGCCGACGATCTCCCACCGCCCTTCTTTGATATAATGCTCCATTTTCTTGAATATCTCGGGGTGATGCTGCTCGGTCGCCCTGTAGAGCGGGACCTGGCTCTGCGAGAACACGTAGTCCGGGCAAGCGTCGAGGCTGGCGGTTGCTTGCCCGAAGGTGGCCTTGCAGCATACGTGCACGGTCTCCGGATCCCAGCGCCAGAGCCAGGCGAGGTCGATGTGGCTCTGGGCGATGACGTGGACGTTCGGGATCGAGGGCGGGCGATTCATGTGGTTCACGTAGCAGCTTTTAATAATTCACGAGTTCGCCATCGGGGCGAGCGTTGATCGCTCCGGTGCTTTACCCGGCGGCCGGGCCATGGATCCCGCGGTTGCCGCACGGGCATGCACCTGCGCTAAGGTGTCTCGCCCGGATAGGGGCTTTCTATATTGAACCAGCGTCGAGCAATTTCCATCATGTCCGCAATCATGCTGGATAGCTTCGAGCGATTGATTATATAATAGCCCCTACCAAAAAATTCGCGCCAGGAACATCACGGGCTTCTAAACCGGAATAAAAAAGGGGTAAAAATAGAAGAGAGGGGGATTTGAGTTCTTTACACGGCAATGTTGGTCTGGGAGAACGAGACCTGTGCAGTGAACGCGCCGATCGTGACGTGGAAGATCCCGTTGCGTAAATGAACACGCAGGTCATCATCGACCATGTATTCATCGAAAAGCCGTGCACAATGTTCGAGGTTAGATGAAGAGATGCTCGTGGTCACGACATTCGTGCTTGAAGCACTCAACTGAAGTGGCGAAACCGATCTATTATCGATGACCGTCTGGAAGAACTTGTTCATCTCTGCAGGGTACGTGGTCGGCGGGATGGGGATGTACATGCCATCATTATCATCGTAATGCACATCGTATTTCATGTATGTCACGTTGATCCCGAACGAAAACGGGTTCCGCACGCTAACAAGCACTTGCCCCGACATGCCGGGCGCCGGGGTATACGCGACCGTGATGATGCTGACCGTGACAGCCGTGATCAAGTCCTGGGTAATCCCTGGTAGTGATTCGTCAGTCGAGATATCGACGGGGATAGGGGAAGCCATTCCGTCGATCGACACGAGGGCGCTCCCGTTCAGCGACAAGTCGACTGATTGCTTTGCCACGTGCAAAGAAAGGATCTTCTCGACCGCGCTCTTGTTCACGGCCCCGGAGAGCGACACCTGGATCGGCACGATGTTCATGCCTGGTACCATGGCCACGGGTGCGACGGAAGTAACGTTTCCGACCCACGTGCCCTCGAACGAGACGTCCAAGTCGATATCATCGAGCATGACATCCATCGGCGCGGGATTGGTGATCGTCACGTTCACCCCGAGGACGAGCGTCGTTGGCGTGCTGCTAATGAACCGCGGGGTGCCGATCGAGATGCCGAGTTCAGGGCACGGCGGTAGCATGATGTTCTCGTGGTACGCGTTCACTATGTTCGAGATGACGTCGGTGCTCGTCGCGTGGCCGGTGAACTCGACCTGGATGACCTCCCCGTCGAGCCAGCCGGAGAGCACGTGGGACAGAGTCGTCGTGTTCGAGACCGTCAGCACGGCGGTGACGTTGTACCGGTGCCTGCCACTGTCGACGTTCAAGGTCGGGAATGCAACGTTCCCGAGCGCTTGGTTCTCGTACTCGAGATCAAAGGAAGCAGACGTGATCGAGACGGGACCGCGAGTCGGGTTGAAGATCTCGACTTCCACCCTCGCGCCGAACGAGCTCGCGGTCGAGTTCAGCAAGGTAATTGACACGATGACCGCCTCGTAGGGGGCCAAGCCGGGTATCTCCACACCTAACGCCAAGGTGTCGATGAACCCGTCCAGGATGCTCCCGGACGGGATCCCGTCAAGATCCAGCGTCACGTTCAGCCCGCCCAGGATGTCGTCGACCAGGTCATCGAACAGCGTGCCATTGGTTAGCGTGATGGTCGCATTGACGATGGGCATCGTGTTCCCCGATGCGATCGTGAGAGCAGGGATGGTCAACGTCCCCAACGCGTCTCCTTTCCATGAAACGTCGAAGGCAAGGTTTGCGAGGGCCATGTTTACCGATGATGGATTTGTCAACTGGATGCCGGCTTCGACCGTGACGGATGTCGAGTTTGATTCTAACAACGCGATGGAGCACCTCGGCCGCCTCGCCGGGCGTGGCGATGATCGTGCTGGACGCGGCGATGATGTCGTCGTCCCGCGCGATGTAGGGCCGCGGGGGGCACCTCGTCGCCGGGCATGAAGGCGCGCAGCGCCGGATTCTCGGGCGGGTGGACCACGATCCTCACCGCGTCGCCAAGGGCTTCCCTGCAGATGGCGTGGAACCGCGCGTCGCTGCCCACGCAATCGCCGTGGTGCACGGTGGCGGGGCGAAGGGCGAGGAGCAAGGCGCGGACGCGGGCCTCCTGCGACGGGGTCATGCCGCGCCTCGTGCCCGTGAAGCCGATGGCGGGCGGCGCGGCGAGGTCGAGGGTGGCTTGGCGGGTCGTGGCGGGTCACGTATCGTGTCGAGTCGAGTCGGTTCGTTTCCTATCGGGGAAGGGAGGGAAAAAATGATAAAAAAACGGCGTCACGTGCCCGGCTGGAAGGCCGCGGCGACCTCGGCGAGCTTGTTGGCGAGGTCCTGGGCCTTGCGGGCGTGGAACGCCGAGTTGTTGTCGAGGATCCGGGCGAGGCGCAGCATCCTGGCGACGTCATCGACTCGCGGGTCGCTGTTGGCGACCTCGAGGACGCGGCGGGCCAGGTAGAGGTTGTCGCGGGCGAGGCGCTCGTGGTCGAGGATCTCTTGCCTGGCGCGCTGCAGCCCGGGCATGCCCGGAGGGATAACGAGTCGTGTCGTTGACATGGTCGTCCCCGTGTATGATCTTGTCGTGATCGGTTATGGGCGCGGGGCGAGGCGCGAATTTCTGGCCGTTCGGCGGTGTCCTCATCAATCGAAAAAACGAATGCATTCATGCGTTCTTACCACACGTCGTCTTGCTGGTTAGAGGCGAACGAACGTCTATAAAGTATCCACCACCGCGTTCGATTTCACGCCGGGTACGTCGATATCTCGGGAATGATCGATACCGGACACGGCCTTCCGGCCTCTTCCTAATCTGTCTTCCCCCTACGGATATAAACGTGGCAATCCAGTCCTGCGTCCGAGTTGCTCCATCAAAAAAGCAGTCTGGTCTAGCGGTATGATCTGGGCGACGAGGATTGCCGGGCCCTCGTTCGGCACGATCCAGATGGTACCAGCATTGCGTTCCCGGCTGATCTGAATATTCTTGATCCCGTCGAACGTGGTGCTGGACAACTTGTGACGCGGGAGGAAGTTCCCCTCAACGCTTATCGATTTGTTCACGCTGTCGATGACCAATCTCCTCCAATATTTTATCCTTGCAATGATCCACAAAACGACGCCGGTATATCCAATCAACCCGAACATCGTGAAGATGATAGTTACAAGATACCCGAGATAGAGAAAGAATGAACCCGCAACGCCCAATAACACGACAGCAAAAAAAGTAATGCCGTTCGCGCGGCGGCAGATCGCCACGAAGCGCTCGGCAGTGTCTTCCTCGATGAGAAACCTGTCTTGTATCATCCGACGCACCTTAGTCCTTCCACGCTGATCAGAGAAAAATGATTGCTAATAAAGAATCCGTCACCACGCTTGCTTTTGACAAGGATGACTAAGGATGGCCAAGACAGGCTTGGGCATTTCGCCTGTGACTTAATGCCACCTTGGGCGATAGTGAGTGGTGTTGTTCTCGATGACTATTATTTCCATCGATAAGCGGTTGTTTGAAGAATTGCTGGATTCGAAACTTTCAGCAATAACAGAAAAGATCAACGCGATCTTGTCGAAATGGCATCATGATTCCTTCGAATTGTTTTTAAATCACGCAGCCGATGGAACGATCGAGGAGGCGGAGCCGGACGCGATATCCATGACAAACCTTGTCGACAAGCGTGATGAATTATACGAGTTAAAAACGAGCACGGCCTAAATCGCAATGTCCGGTGAGATCCGGCTCCAAACCGCAAAAAAGGCGATTGATAAGGAAATCGGCAATTTAATCCTCGATTTGAAGATGGATATCGAGGATCCAAGACTATTCACCAAAATGCGAGATGAAAATCACATTTACATTCAATATAACGATCATGACCAGCATAGTCATGATAGCGCCTTCAAGGTGCTTTTCTCCTGCCATGTTCGGTGGTCATCCCATCGCAGCTCGATCGTGCTGATCTCGGTCGCCCCGCACTTGAACCTTCCCCTTGGCATGTTCATTCCGGTTGGACGAGACGCCGAGCAGAGCAATGGAGGCGCCGCTGCTCTGCTCGTGATGCATGCAAGAACTTCCCTTTCTCCGAGGGCTGCTTACCATTCGACCGACGCGAGAAACGTCGGGATGATGGGCTTGTTAAGAAGGTGCTGCTGGGACAAGTGCAGCACGCGTTTCCATTGCTTGTTACCGTATTTCACCTCGAAACCCACGGGCACCTTGTCGATGAGGGCGATCGCGTCGATCTCCGAACCGTCCTTCCAGTAATACGTGGGATATTTCCTTGCCAGGTGGGTGGCCACGATGCTCTCGACGATATCTTCATCGAGCAAGTCAACCCCGGTATATCCTGCGAGCACCCGGCTGATGAACGGGTCCGTGAAATGCACCTTCTTGTTACGTTTATAGGCCACGTGCTGTTGCTGGTCGAGCAAGTGGAGCGTCTTGGCGAGTAACAATCTCTCCAGCAGGTCCACGTAGGACACGACAGTCGTCGGGGATCGGATCGACGTGTTCTTGGCGATCGAGAGCCAGCTGATGGGCGAGTTCCGCGCCGTTAGAAGGTACTGCAAGACCTCTTTCATGTACGCGTTCGACTTTCCGGCAAGCTGGGTATCCCCCTTGATCCATGCCAGCAGCGCGCCACGCGTGGCTTGCGAGATCGTGCCAGCACGGTTGTACTCGTGTATCGGTGCGGGAAATCCGCCGGTGATCAAGTATCGGATGAATAACTCGTCCAACCGATTCGTGAAGAGTTTGTTTGGCATGCAAATGGTATCGACGGCGCTGTCCTTCGCGAGCACGGAGGTAACCAAGCCAGAGACGTGCAAGGAGGCATATTGGTGAAAATCTAGCGGGTACAAGGTCACGTCGAGGCCGTTCCCCCTGCGGCCTGGAAATCGTTCTTTCTGCACGAGGAGATCCAGGCTAGCAGATCCTGTGACGATGATCGTGTCGTTCGATAACACCTTGTTATCTAAGCGAGCCTTCACCGCGCGCCACCAATCCTTAACGAACGTGATCTCATCAAAAAGGAGCGCCGAATGCTCGATGTGACGGGATTTCTTGATCATCAAGTACGCATCGATGGCGTCGCCGAGCTCGCGAAAATCAAGCAGTTCATCACATTGGAAGTAACAGATCGCGTTGGGATCCACGCGATGTTCCAACAAGGAATGGATAAACAGGTGGAGTGCCGTGGTTTTTCCGACTTGCCGCGGGCCGGTGAGAAAATGCAACCCGAATTCGCCTTGTAGATGGTATCTTGCGAGGTTCGTGGCGATCGCCGGCGTCCATTTCAACGCGTGCGAGTTCCACTCGGACAACACGGGATCGGGTTCGTTCAACCACCACGGGTTCGCATTTTCTAGCTTCATCGCGGATCAATGGACGTCCAAAGTTAAATCTTTTGCGATAGATTTGGACATGCTTTATATATCTATTTCCATCAAGATTGGAAAGGATGGAGTAGGCACTACAAAGGTAGTATCGAAAGCCAGGGAGTTCATCGACTCGGTATTCCAGGGCACCCCGTCCCGTGCATGATCCACTCACTTTTTTCCATGTTAACAGGCCATTTTCTTTTCATTCCCGTGCAAGGAACAGCGTGTCCGCTTTTCCCGTGGATATGCGTGGATTAGAAGGCCACCCAATCCATAAAGGATGCGCACGAAACATGGCCAATTTTCGAAGGCTGCCAGGGTTGTCAAGCGGTTTTGGCAGCACGCAGTGCTGCCGCACTCCTCGATTCTGGTCGCTCGGCTAAGGTCCTCTTATCAGCACCGATGGCGCGCGAATGATTGATGTCGAGCACGAATCTTCAACGAAAAAGGACACGAGATGGGGTGCAAGATTCGGGAAATGGACGCTTTCATGGCGGTTCATTTCCCGATCTGGCCGTGACCGGCTGGTTTTATTTATTATAAGGCGAGACTATTTGGTAATTCGAACAGAATAAATGCACAAAGAGATAACTAGCTCTATCGAACTAGCAAACGTGAACTCACCATGGTTCAACGAAACGCGACAAGGGTAAAAATCGATAGGATGGACACGGCGTTCGGGAGCTTCACCGGCCTTGACTTGAAGATCGGCGACCTCGTTTTCGAGGAAGAGGCGGCGTTCGAGCCCCAAGGGCCGACCCCGATGCCGAACTTGACAGAGCTTCGGAATTGGTACTTGAACTTGCTCAACCGGTATCCGCCAGCCTACGCCCCGATTTGCGACATGTGTTGCCTATGTTCCTATGGCAAATGCAATCTCGCCAAGGGCCGGCGCGGCGCGTGCGGCATCGACATCAAGACGCAGCAAGCCCGCATCGTCGAGATCGCGTGCTGCATCGGTGCTTCGTGCCACAGCTCTCACGGCATACACTTGCTTCACTGGATGATAGAAAAATACGGCGAGGATTACCCGATCAACCTCGGCGATGACATCGCCATCGAAGCACCCATGGCTCGCCTCATTTGCGGCATCAAGATCAGCACGCTCGGCGACCTCGAGAAGGTCTTCAAGTATATCGAATCCCAGATCATCCACCTGCTCAGCGCCGGCCACACGGGCCAGGAAGGCAGTTACATCGACTACGAGGCCAAGGCGCTCCACGCGGGCTTGATGGACCTCATCGGCCTCGAGGGCGCCGACCTCGCCCAGTTGATGATCTTCAAGAAGCAGGGCCAGGAGACGCCCCTCGTCGAGCTCGGCCAGGGCTGCATCGACCCGAACAAGCCGAACATCCTCATGATCGGCCACAATGCAGCGCCGGGCGTCGAGATGGTCGACTACGTGCGCGAGCAGGAACTCGGCGACAAGATTGAGCTCGGCGCCATCTGCTGCACGGCCATCGACCTCACGCGCTACTGGGACCGGGTCAAGATCGTGGGTTCCATGTCCCGCCAGATGCGGTTCATCCGCACCGGCGTGCCTGACGTGGTCATGGTCGACGAGCAGTGCGTGCGCACGGACAACATCTGGGAGGCCAAGCGGATCAAGGCAGCTTTCATCGCGACGAACGAGAAGAGCATGATGGGGCTGCCAGATCGCTCCGAGGACGACGAGGACAAGATCGTCGACGATCTCGTGAACCTCCGGGTGGACGGCGCGCTCATCCTCCGGCCCGACAAGGCAGGCCGCGTGGCCGTGAAAACCGCCATGGCAATACACGACCGCCGCCGCGGCATCAGCATCTATCCCAAGGCCGACGAGATAATGGAGGAGGCAAGCAAGTGCACGTTCTGCGAGAACTGCACCCGCGCTTGTCCGAACAACCTTCCCCTGGCCGTCGCCGTGCAAGCGGCCATCGACCGGGACTTCTCGAAGCTCAGGGCCCTCGAGATCGAGTGCTTGAGCTGTGGCCGCTGCGAGCTTGAGTGCCCGCAAGGCATCAGCCCGATGAACCTGATCCAGGCATCCGCGATCGACATCCTCAAGGCGGAGAAGTACACTTGCCGCGCGGGCCGCGGCCCCGTCACCGACGTGGAGATCCGGAACATCGGCGCGCCCGTCGTGCTGGGCGAGATCCCTGGCGTCATCGCGATCGTGGGCTGCGCGAATTACCCGTCAAAGATCAACGAGGTCGCCTTGATAGCCG
>JAUQYZ010000244.1 GCA_030587475.1 Candidatus Sigynarchaeum calidifontis | reverse complement strand
TTTTACACTACGATAAATTCGAGCCGTGTATGGTTTCAAATCTGATGATGTTAGCGCAATGGGCTAGAGGAAGAAATTCACGTCCGTCAAGGAACTTCCGCGTTTATTTCAGTCCCGTTTTCAAATAATGCCTCCGTTTCCACGATCTATAAAACAAGTAAAAAATATTGCATGCACATCTAAAACTAGTGATTGACTTGAAAGAACGGTTTTATCAAGGGATATATAAAACATAACTTTGAAAGTCCAGTTTTAATATTTTTATGGCGAGCACGTGGGGAATGCCCAACATTCGCTCGAAGGGGCTTATTAGGTAGAAAAGGAAGAGGATCCTCATGAAACTAATAACAAATCCATTGGCACGGTTGCTCGAGGCTGCAAAGGTTTCGTCGGACGACTTTTTCAAGGGCAGGCTCGATGCGGAGAAACACGAGCCGGCGGTACAAGCATCCGAGGCGTTTCGAGCAACGTTCCGCGCGTTGGACCCTTTTCGCTTCGGATTGTCATGCGGGTACTTCCACCGGGACGGGAAGACAGGTGCCTTCTGGTTCTTGAACGACTACGGGGCACGCGGGACCCCGGAAGCCGTGACTGGCAGGATCACGGGCTCGCTCACCAGCGCGGGCTTTTCCAGAAGCGACGAGGAAGCATCGGGAGGAAAGGGGATCAAGTTCGAACGTGTCAAGGGCGGACTGAAAGAGGTTTTTACCATCGAGCAGGTCGCAAAGTTCACGGGCACCAGGGAGCCCCGGGCGGGCGGTTACCTCGTGCACGAGATCATACTGCAGGAAAAAACCACGCCCATGACCGTGCGACGAGTAATAACCACGTGGCCCGCGCTGGAATGCCTTGACTTGCCCTCCGCGTTCAAGGAATACTTGTACCCGCTACAGGCGACCGAAGTTTCCAAGGGCGGTTCTTGGATGCAATATTACGACTGGACAGCCACGATCGCGGCGGATGGGCAGGAAATGGTGCAAGTACTCGGGGCGCTGAAGGCATTCACCGAGAAAAATGGCTTCGTGCTGGATCGAGAAGACCGGGGAACGCTGACCTATTTTCTCGGCAAGAGGGATCCCCCGGTCGTGTACCTTTCCGTCGAGTCCGGGAGCGGTGTACAGTTCCGCATCCAGCCGCGGATGTAATCGAGGTGATGCCATGAGCTGGATAACATCATTTATCAATTGGATCGCGATTCCAGCGATTATTTTCATCATATTCGTGATCCTAGCGAGGATTCTTTACCCGGCCATCTTCCAGCGGTTCGTCGTTCCTGGGTTCGAGGGAAGCTACGACCCCGCCAATGATACCATCGAGATTCCTCCCAAATTGCCCGTTCAGGAGAACGTGCCGTTGCTGGCCATCGACCCGGCAACTGGCGAGTACCGAATTGACTTCGGCAATGGCCGCTCGCTCGAACACGGCTCGGTCAGGCTGCACGTGAAAGACACGTGGTACTCCAGTGCCATCTCGGCTAGCGGGTCGAGGCTCGAGATCACGGGGCAAGAAAAGGGCACAATCCAAACAAAGCTTGGCCCGGCCGAGACCATCACGCTGCACTGGCAAACGGCTGGCATTGACGCCAAGCTGGATACCATCTTCTACCGGTATCCAGGTGCCGCGCACCTGGTCTTCGAGGCGCGTGTTCCCGAAGGCATCGACGAGCTAGCGTGCGGGTCATACGGGGAGCCGACGATCACCTTCCCTTGCTTCGACAACGCGAGCCCGAACAAGCGCGTGTTGTGTTACAAGAACCAGGTCTTTTCACCCGCGCAACGCGATTTCACGTTCACCACGTCACCCGCATGTTTCTTCGATGATGATAGGAACGCGTTTGTCATATCCGCCCTGGATCATTTCATCACGCATGGCGTGAAGAAGGAGGGTGCATGCCAGGCCCAGAAGATCTCGTGCGGGCCGAATGGCTTCCTGGAGAAAGTACCGCCCGGCCACGCGTCTTCCTATTTGCTCGTGTTCGGCCGGGGCATAAACGCGACCCTATTGCGGTGGGGCGAGCTGCTGCGCCAGCATCACGAGGCTCCTGCGAAGGAACGCTACTGCGACATCATCACGTCGAAGCTCGGTTACTTCACGGACAATGGTGGCTATTACTATTACCGGCCGATCAAGCACAGGTTCGATACTACTTTCAAGGCGATCAAGGCTTACGCGGACAAGGAACATCTCCCTTTCGCGTATTTCCATCTCGATTCGTGGTGGTACCCCAAGATCGTGAAGTCATGGAAACGAACGCTCGTTAACCTCTTGCGCCTGCACCTGGGCGGGGGAATATACGGCGGGGCAATCACGTGGGAGCCGGACCCGTATTATTTCTCCCCCGGCACGACGATCGCCGGACTATCGAAGGAGCTGGGCGGTTTACCTTTCACGGCCCATCACCGGTGGTACAGCGAGATGACGCCATACAAGGACACGTTCAAGTTTATCGTCGAGAACCGCTGGGCGATGTCCCTCGATCCGGCGTACTGGGACTTCATCATGAAGTACGCCAAGGAGAGCAACATCGCCGTTTACGAGCAAGACTGGATGATCTCGCACTCGAACCACTTCAAGGCGTTCAAGACCCAACTCGGGTTCGGCGAAACGTGGCTGCGGGAGATGGCGACCGCGGCCGCGAGGCACGGCATCACGATCCAGTACTGCATGTCGCCCCCCTCCATGTGGATGACCGCCATCAAGTATGGCAACGTCACGAACGTGCGTGGATCCAACGATTACCACCCGGACTGGCCGCACGTCTACGATATGCCGTTTCTCACGCAATCATCGATCCTGGCACGTGCGTTGAACTTGTGGCCGTTCAAGGACGTGTTCTTCACGACCAAGCGCGGTTTAATGTGGGGCGAGCGATGCCCCGAGCTCGAAGCCATCCTTTCTGCCCTCAGCGCCGGCCCCGTCGCGCCCGGCGACCCGATCGGACATGTGGACAAGCGGCTCGTTCACGGCTGCTGCAGGTTGGACGGCCTGTTGCTCAAGCCCGACCGGCCCCTCACCGCCGCCGACGTGATGTTCACGAGACATGCCAAGTATTACATCTGCACGACCGAGAGCACCATCGGCGAGCTGGTCTGGTACTACGTGCTGGCCGCGAACCTGTGGCCCAAGCGGGTGCACGACCAGGCATACACGCTCGCGGAGCTGGACATCCACGGCGATTACATCGAGTACAAGTTCGGCAAGCGCGTGACACGACGTGTCAATGACCGGGACAAGATCGAGCTCTCATTGAAATACGAGCAGCATAGCTTTCGAGTCTACGCGCCCGTCCTGGACAACGGCTGGGCGATTATCGGCGACGCGGGCCGGTATGCCACGATGAACGACAAGACGTTCTCGAGCGTCAAGGCACTCGGGAGCAGCGGCATCGAGGTCACCATCACGAGCATCGCGGGCGACAAGGTAGACGCGGTGATTTACTGCCCGAGAACCCCAAAGTTAGCAACTATAGACGGCCGCGATGTCCTGGCAACCGAGGGCAAGTACGACGCCGCGAGCTCGTTGCTGTTCGTGCCGGTAATGGCCAACTCGGATCGCGCAATGAAGCTAGACGTGAGCGCGTGACTCGTGTTTCCACGATTTTTTGCCCCTCTAACTTGAATGGTGGCTCCAGATGGTTCGTGCCACCGTTTCTCCCATCACTTGATTGCCGGCAACGGTAAAATGCACCCCGTCGGCGTAGCACAAGCCGTCGATCATGTACCCGTCATCGGTACTCATGGCCTCGTACACGTCGCAGAACAAGATGTAAGGATCATTAAATCCCTGGATATACGTTTTTAGGGCGGCGTTCACGTGCTTGATCGTGTTGATAATATGGGGGTCGTAATAGACCGGCGGGGTGACCTTCCCGAAGGGGGGAATCGAGCAGATGACGAAAACAGGCCGGGTATAACCGAGATCCTGCTGGTAGGAGATGGTGTTGAAGATCGTGTCGTTGTATTTCCCGATAATTCGATTGGCGAGCGTGTCGTTGATTCCTGGCAAGGAATAGTTCGCACGCCACACGTCGTTGGTACCCCCCATGCAGACCGTGTAATTGGCAGGGACGGTCGCGTTCAAGCGGCTGCAGATCTGGCTGATGGTCTGCCCACTTATACCGAGATTGTGAACGATCGTGTTCAGATCTTGGTTTTTTAAATATTTATACGTGTAATATTGATAACAATCCAGAATCTCGGCACCACATCTAATGTCTGTCCCGTAATGGCCAGCATCGGTCAAGCTATCGCCGATGGTGCTGATCGTGAGATCGATCGGTGCGTTTTTGCACTGGTAGTCGCTGTAAAGAAAACACGCGCTGACGACGACGCTCGCCGCGATCATCGGCAAGATCACGAGCAAGGCGATTTTACTCGTCTTCATGGCGTTCTCGTCCCTTTGCCGTAGCATGCTTCATTTCAGTTCAAGATTCCACTGGATGATCTTTTCGAGTATCTCCAGCGTGCCCTCGGTCTCGGGCTTCGCGGCGACGTAATCGCAGTGCTCGCGGAGGAACCGGCTCGCGTTCGACGGGCACGCGGTGAACCCGCAGCGCTGCATGTATGTCCAATCACCATCGCTGTCTCCTATACCAACGATATTGTCGAACTTGATGCCCGGCAACATTTCCACGAGCATCGCGGCACCCGTTCCCTTGTCGATGCCCGGCACGCCAATATTAAAGAAGTTCGGCCCCTCCTCGACGTCGAAATCGAGCTTGTTTTCGGCGATGTGTTTCTTCACGTCCTCGAGGCAATCGATGAACTCCTGGGATCCCATCTCGAACTGGAATGACACGGTGTATTTCTTACCGGCTTGAAGATGTGGATGGTACTGGGGATACTTGCAGATGAAGCCCGTGGTGAGCTTGGCTATCTGGTCGATCACCTCCGGAGTGATGCGGGGGTCGACCTTCTCGTGCACGAACGGGCCGTCGATGGACACGATAGCGGCGCCACGCTCGATGATGTGGTACTGCGGGATGTCTAGTAGTTGTGCATAAAGTATGGTATAGTTGAGGTCCCATCCTGTGTTCAGGCAGATTCTCGGGATGGCCTCGTCTTTCTTTGATCGCGAAACGAGATCCTTGATCCGGGCAATATCTGCCAATGGTAATGCTTTGCCAAAGATCACTGAATCGATGGTACCGTTAATGTCCGTGATGACCGCCTTGATTGGAAATCGGGGAGACCTCTGGCTTGCTTGTCGCTTCTGGACGACATGGCGGTTGCGCTCGATGATGTATTGGAGGATCTCCAGCGCCCCCCTCGCTTCGGAGCCAATGGCGATGTAATTGCACCGTTCCTTCAATAAATCGCTGCCATTAGCGGGGCAAGCGCTGAACGCGCATAATTTCAAGAATTCCCAGTCCCCCGTCGAGTCTCCGATGCCGGCGATGTTCTCCCGGGTCAATTCCGTGTTATTCTGGAATAATAGTTCCAAACCCGTGCCCTTGTTCACGTTCGGGAAGGTGATGTTAATGAAATTATGTCCTTCATCGATCACGAAAGGATAGGCCTTATCAATGAATTTCTTGAGGTCAACGGCGCATAAACTTTTCATTGCATCACCTTCATCGAATAGGAACGTGATCATGTACCGCTTGCCATGTTGCAAATATTTGCGATACTGCGGGTGCGCATCGAGGAATCCCTCTTGTAACGAGTCAAACTGCTTGAGCGTGTCCTTGGTGATGCTCGGATGGAACTTGTAGTTGATTTGCGCACCGTGAACCGACACCAGTGCTGCGCCAGCCTCGATGATGAAATAATGAAACGCGTCGAGGACCTTCGCCATCAGCTCCGTGTGGTTCAAGTCACGCCCCGTGTTCAGCACGATCATGGGTATCGCGGGATCGGTCATGTGTTTTTTACTGATCTCACTGATCTGGTTTAGACTCTCAAGGTCGAGAGGCTGGCCGAACACTTTACTCGTCAAAACACCGTCAATGTCAACAATAACCGCTTTTATCAATTCTTTGATGGGCATGGAACTCACGATCGTGGTATTGGTAGGGGCACGATCACTTTCATTGGTGGCGCTGTGATAATTAATCCATCGGTACCAGCCGTCGTGGATGGATCGCATGGATTACCTGGTTTTCTTCGGAAAAGGGCGCAAGGTCGCCACGGTCGAGGCACCGGGCCGGCTCGACGTGATGGGCGGCATCGCAGACTACTCGGGTTCTCTCGTGCTGGAGATGCCGGTCGACAAGGGCACGACCGCGAGCGTGGCACTTCGCCAGGACGATACCTTGAGGGTGCATAGCACCAGCGCGGGTGTCATGGGAAAGATGGACACCGTGATCGCCCGGTTCAGGGACTTCGTGGATAGCAATGGCCAGGTCAACTACGCGCTCGTCCGGAGCAAGCTTGCTAGCATGCCCGGTTCCGACTGGGCGGCCTACGTGATCGGCTGCTTGCTCGTGCTGGCGAAGGAGAAGGGCGTGCAAGCCCGCGGCATGGACGCGTGGATCGAGTCCACGCTCCCGTCGGGCAGGGGCGTGTCGGCGTCGGCGGCCCTGGAAGTCTCCACGATGGCCGCACTATGCCGCGCCATGGGTCTCGAGCTGGGCAAGACCGAGCTGCCGATCTTGTGCCAGAAAGTCGAGAATCTCGTCGTGGGCGCGCCTTGTGGCTTGATGGACCAGCTCACGTCTTACCTCGGCGAGGAAAAACGCCTGCTACCCATCATCTGCCAGCCAGCCGACATCCAGGCGCCGATCCCGATCCCGGAAGGTGTCCACTTCATCGGCGTCGATTCTGGCGCCGAGCATTCAGTCGGCGGGTCGGCATACACCAACGTGCGCGTCGCGGCGTTCATGGGGTACACGATCATCGCCCGCGCGGAGGGCGCGAGCGCGGACGCGCTCGGGTCGGCCCGCGCATCGCGGGACTGGTCGAGGTTACCCTACCATGGATACTTGGCGAACGTGCCCGTGCCGAAGTTCGAGACGGAGCTGGAAGCTTTATTGCCTGATCGAATGACCGGCAAGGAATTCAAGGCGCGGTTCGGCGTGACCATCGATACCGTTACCGAGATCCGGCCGGACGTGGAATATACCATCAAGGCCTGCACGCGGCACCCCGTCATGGAGAGTGCCCGCGTCCAGGTGTTCGCGCGCATCATCTCGGCGCTGAACGCGGAAAAAGCCAGGTCGCGATCCGGACGGGCCACGTCGCTGAAGCGGCTCGGCGATCTCATGGTGGAATCGCACCGGAGTTACAGTTCTTGTGGCCTGGGGCACCCGGCCACGGACGCCCTCGTGGATGCCGTGCTGAAGGCCGGCACCAGAAAAGGCGTGTTCGGGGCGAAGATCACGGGCGGGGGGAGCGGGGGCACGGTTTGCATCCTTTGCGATGGCGACGAGGGCTTGCGGACGGCGAAGGAAATCGCCCGCGCGCACTGGGCTGCCAAGAAAATGGAGCCGGTTATGTTCACCGGGAGCAAGAACGGGGCGTTATTCGATTAAACAACACTCTTATCCGATAGACAGTATCTCCCGTCTGTAAGGTGGTTCGATACCTTTTTTTCTCCGGGGTCGATATCCATCATCTATGCTGTCATGGATATTTCTCATCTTGCTAACTCTGTGGATGCTTCGCATGCGCGTCGGGCAAGGAAAGGTAAATCCCAACACGGGCCTGGGCATGCCCGAGGGCACCATCCGGGCGTGGCTCGCCATCGTGATCGTGAGCATGCCGTTCACGTTCTTCTGGCGAAGCGAGCCCGTTCCCAGCATGGTCGTCAGCATGGTCTTCGCCACCATCGCATTCTATTTCGGGAAGCGGATTGAAAAGTCCTCGGTGCAGGAGGCCGTGATGCAGATCAGCGAGGGACGAAAGAAAATTTCCAAGGACGAGCTCCCCTTGTATCTTCCCAAATATTCCGTTCGTGCAATTCTCGTGTTGCTTGTCGTGGCACTGTTCATCAACAGTTATTTCATGCCAAGCCCGCTCCCCGCCATTATCAACACGTTTATCGACATCCTGGCCATCGTGGGGTCGTACGTCCTCGGGATGCTCGGGCGAGCGATAGAGGTAAGCGCGGCCAAGCACAAGATTCTCGTTTGGATGAACAAGAAAGGGCAGTCGCTGCAGCAGGCCACGCAAGAGCTGGGGCCGGCATTGCGCGTGAAAACCAAGAAGATCGGGGCGGCCGCCGCTTGTCTGGTATGCGCCGCGCTCGTCATCGCAATGGTCATGTACACCTTTAACTTGTCGATCGGTATCCCCATCGTCGCCGGCCTTTCCATCCCCTTGCGAGAGGCGATATTCATGTACGTGAACGCCTACTTCGGTTTCAGGCAATAAAACATTCAACCAGTAGTCCCACCATGCTTCCTTTTTTAAACGTCAAGTGCCTCCAGGGATACTATGGACATCACTCGTCGACTGTTCAAGCACGTGCAGCTGGTGAACATGGCCACGTTCGGCGCCATCGGTGCCCAGCTGATACTCGTGCCGATCGTCTTTGGAATGATTCCCCTGGACTATTTCCCTCTCGGTGGCATTTCTTTCGCGATCGTCGCCGCGTCGTGGCTGGGCTATCACTATCACTTCAACCCGGTCGCCCGGTCGATATTGCTCGTGTTGAACCTCCTTTGCGTGTTCCTTTGCATCTTGTGGTTCGTCGAGTTCTCGGGCCCGTGGGATCGGCTGCTCCAGGTCGTGCTGTTATCGCTTGCCGGGCTGAACGTCCTCGGGGTGGTGACGAACATCGTGAACGGCGTGCGTGCGCACCAGGAGAAAAGATATTCCCCCGGCAAGCGGGATTGGGGGACACGACAGCGAGCGCTAGGGGTTACCATCACCGGCTTGCTGGCGGCTTCTGCAGCGTTCGCTGCACTCGCGGCATTCGACTACTTCAGAACCTATACCATTCAAGCGCCGCACGGCACTATGACCCGTTCGTCATTCTGGGGATCGCCGCATTACAACGCGACTCTCGTGAATGCGGGTATTAACGCAACCAGCACTACACGTTTGGATGTTTCCAATTCATCGTTGATCGGTCCAGCGCCACCAAACTTCAGGCCGGGTGCGTTAATGTACGTCGTCAACGTGACGCATTCGTCCACGGGCACCCTCAATTATTGTAACTACGCGGCGGGGGCTCGATCGTTTCCGAACGGCACCGTTTTCCTCTTCCCGGCATTACCCAACCTTTCAGGAGTGAACATCTCGTTTTACTACATGCAAAACGTCCGAGTGCTGGAATATCTCGTCCAAACGAACAGCCGCATCATTACGACGAACTGGGGGGGCAACCAGTCATGGATCGAGTCGCCTAACCTCTTCCACGCCATCTCTATGACCTTTGAATACCAACTACTAGAGTACTGGAATATATCGTACTACATCAATATCGGCGTGAACGGGTTCAGCTTCCCGCAGATTTTCAACTACAAAGTTTACGCGGCACGAGGCCTTGCGACGCTGCGATGGATCAATGCAACGGAACCCCATCTCGATCATTGCATCGGTATCTCCTATGATTTCGAGAAGGGAAACGAAGCCGAGATTGTCGGGGTCGCTAATAATCCGGATCGGCCCGATATGGGCGAGAACCCCTTTCCCGGCCTGACCGCCGACAAGGGCTGGTACGAGAGCAACGAGCAGAACGACGCGATCCTGGACGCTGCACGGGCTGCATTCTTCAACGTGTACGATTACGCGGCGAGCGCGGGGATGGGGGTCTACGTGGTTTACCAGTACGCCGGTATGGCCGACTACGGCGAGGGAGACATCGACATCACGCGACTGCCCTTGTGGCGTCATCCCGCGTGCGAATACGGCATGATGTCCTACCAGGACGGCGAAAGCGCTAACGAGGCGTTGTGGCTTATATATAAGAACGTGCACAACCAGATGGCAGTCTTTGGAGATCGTGGCATGAGCATCCTGACTGGCTGGCTTAGTTATACCACCCCGGATTATCTGAAGTATTACACGAACGACGAAACCGGATTCCAACGGTACCTGCGGGACATCAAGGTTCATCAAGCTTGTGGCATCACCGAGATTTTCCATGCATGGCTCCATGATTTCCAATTAAAGTGGGGCGAAGATGCAATCCTCCGTGTTAATGATGCCTTGAACGTTGATCCCAAGGAAGAATTTACTTTCCAGGCAAAGCCATGGAACGATTTCGACACCGAGCTCAACGACATCGTCGAGAACTTCAACAAGCCCTGGGCGGGGATCGTGATGCTCGGCGTGATGGCATTTATCATGATCACCACCGCTCGAAAGAAAAACCTCATATCATCCGATTCCAGGTGAAACGCGTGGCGATGGATCCCGCGGTATTCGTGTTCGACGTGGACGGGTGCCTCTTGGACTCGATCAACTATTTCGCGTCCTTCGTGCCTTCTGTCTACCAGAAATTCGGCATAACACCCAATCCTGAGACCATCGCGAAGCTACGGTTGGAAATTCTCGGGCTATTGTCCGGGAAATCGTCGCGCATCTTGATCGCGAAGCTCATCCTCCATGGCGCCAAGTCGATGGGACTGAACGCCATGCAGCGGCTGAGGTTTCTCGTGTTCTTGCGGCGCATCTACAAACAGAACATCACGGGGGTCGGGTACATCCCCGGCGCCCTGGAAACCATCAAGGGGTTGAAGGCAGCGGGGTACAAGATCGCCTTGTTCACGACCGGGTCGATGAAAGATTTCAAGATCAAGTTCCGCGACAAGCAAGATCTCGTGCAGCTGCTCGACGATAACGTGACACGCGACCACGTCAAGCAAATGAAGCCGAGCCCCGAGGGATTGTTGCTCATCAAGCGACACCTCGGCATCACCAACCCGCGGCGCATGGTCATGGTCGGGGACATGCACCACGACATCGAGGCGGGCAAGGCGGCCGGGGCGGTCACGATCGGCGTGAAGACGGGCGTATGCTCGGAGGCAGAGTTGCAAGCAGCGGGTGTGTCGATCGTGCTTGATTCCGTGAAGGATATCTTGCCCAACCTCGCCCACATCGAGGCCCTTATGGAACGTACTTGATGCGTATGGAAAAAAAAGGAAAATCTAGCAGAACCTATTTATTGGGGAGCATTGCTCGTTCTCGGTTCAATTCTTCAGTTTCTTTATCTCGGCGATCTGGCCATACTTCAGCATGGCATCCACGGCAGCCCGGACGTTCTTGACGGGGCAGTCGAGCAAATCGTGCGTGAAGCCTGGCACGTAACACGCGTTTTCGGGGCTAAAGACCGCGTCCTTCATGGTTTGTTTCACGTGGTCGACGACCTCGCCCGTGGTCTTGGCAAAGCTCACGGTATTGCTCGCGTCGACGGCGCCGATCAGGATGATCTTGTCGCCGTACTTCTCCCGGATGCGCGCCGGCTCGTTGAGCGCGGCGCGCTCTATGGTCTGCCACGCGTCGATGCCCGCCTCGATCCAGTTCGGGACGAGGCTCTCGCCAAAGCCGCAACTGTGGATGATGACCTTTCCCCCGTGCTCGTGCACGAGGTCGCACACTTCCTTGTAGAGGGGTACCCAGAACTCCTTGTGGTACGCGGGATCGGCTAGCGAGCGGCCCTTCTGGCCGCTGTCATCCCAGAACCAGATGAAGTCGATCTGCGCGCCGACCTCCTCGGCGAGCTCGTATTGCAGCGTGATGTTTTTCTTCACGACGTCCTTGACCTGGCCGAGCCACGTGCGCAGCTTGCCCGGGTACTTGCGGCACATGATGGCAAATGCGGGCGTGCCGCTTCCCATTCCTTCCCACGTCCCCTCGAACAGGCCACCCGCGCTGCACATGAGCGCGAAGTCCGAGAAGCCCTGGTCGCTGAAGTCGTTATAGTGCTCCTCGTACCACTTCAACTCCTTCTGGAACTGTTTGCGCGCCTCCTCGGGCGGGGCGAACTTGTCATCCCACGGCTCGCCGTGCTCGGCGTAGAACGCGTCCCGCACCTCCCACGGGGCGAGAACGGTGCCATCATCTTTCACCTGTCGATTAAAATAACCGTTCACGTACCAGCCGTAATCCTGGCCGTGCATTTGCGTTCCGTGCTCGCTGATACCGCCCATCCAGCCGATGTGCATGCCGAGCCGCTCGCCAACGACGTTCACGTGGCGTTTCCATTCGGGATGATCTTTCGGAAGCTCCACGTTGGGGTACCCGCTCGGCCAGCCGATGGAAATGTTGTGCCACTCGCTGTTGATCCATTTCTGCATCGTCTTGTCCCCGAAATGCGTGATGCGCACGTACTCGTCGGGGAGATCTTCGGTCGCGATGGTTTTCTCCCATTCTTGAAAGAACAAGCCCTGGCTCGGCGTCCCGAGCGAGAGCATCGGGAGCCGGTCGAGCCCGGCAGTGTCGTGCTCGAACACCGCCTTGAACCGCTCTCGTGCTGTAAATTTTTTTGCCATGAACATCCCGTCGGATCGTCGGTTAAAGAATGCTTAGTGCGAATTTTGGATATCGGGTGTTGCCAGGGATCGGCCTACAACACATTATTACCGTTATTTCAAGCCTGGTCAAACTTGGACATCAAGGCCAAGTTTGTCCAAACTAAGGCTTGTCGATGTTTGACAAGCAAGCGGGCGATAACGGGCGCCCTCCCCTTTGGCGTGTAGCCGCGGGGATGTTGGTGCGGTTCGCACGTTGCGTCCTCCATTCAAGTCGCTGTCCACCTTCTTTTTACAATTCTCGTTCGTGCACGTGAACGTCTTCCCGTCCCGGTTACCCGTGGCACCGCACGCGTTGCATCG
>JAUQYZ010000345.1 GCA_030587475.1 Candidatus Sigynarchaeum calidifontis | reverse complement strand
AAGCCCTTGTTTCTCGAAATAATTGTTTTCTGTCATGATAGCCATGATTCGTCCGCCTTTACATCACGGGTTTTAGACATGTATGGGTATCACACGGATATAAATTTAACCCAAAATCGAGACGTTTACGTTAAAATGGGTCGAGACGGCGTTGCACGGGCATGTATCATTTCAGTCTTGACATCGGACGTTGAAAATACTGAAACAGAAAGGCTTTAGAATATATAAAGAATCAGTTAAACGGCCACTTGAGGTTATATTCGTGAAAAAAGATATGCGATCATACGAAGTGATCTGTGATTTTCACGGAGGAAACGAGCGATGAGACATGTTTCACGGAACGGGAAATGTATCCTTCTCTTGTTGTGTTTTACAAGCGTGATTCTTTGTTCATACAATCTTAATGGAAATACTCCCTTTTCTAGGCATGATGATCTTGCAAAAGGACTGGAACGAGGGACGGTAATGGGATCGAATTTCTACGTGACCGATCAAGTGTTAAATGCGACCGTGACCCAGCTCAACTTCAGTTTCAGCCTATCTGCCTATCACCAGCACGAATGTGAACTCTCGATGCCGGTTGGTTGCGATTTTGACATGCGGCTCTACAATCCTTCCAATTCCTCCGTGGCAAGCGCGTTGTCTCGTAGCACGGCTGGATCGAACGAATCCTTCGTTTATTTCAATAATGGTCCAGCTGGCACCTTTAAAATGCAAGTTATCCGGTATTCAGGGAACGGGAGCTTCGATTTGTCAATCATCGAGATACAGAAGTACGTCATCGACAATCTAAATCCATACACGCAAGAATTCAACGCGAACTACAACTCGACAGGATTGTGGGGGAGCACGTGGAATAGAAACCCTTGGAACGTCACGGATGTAGATTTCATCTCTGGCCCCACATCAATGCGACTAGTCGGTGCTGGGGTTCCAATAGTCGATCTCCCCATCGGTTATGGTACGTTGGATTCCCCCTTGTTTGATCTCAGAGGTTCATATTCATATTATTTATGCTTCGGGTACCGCTTCTTCGGGGTTGGCTATTTGCAAATACGGGTGAACGACACGGGGGCCTGGAATAACCTCTTCACCTTTAATCCTGTGGCAACCACCTGGACTCGAGTCGTGCTGAATATCACTGCATATAAAAATTCTCACGTGCAATTCCGATTCTCTTTAACCGGCGTAGCGTTAGCCGGGTATTTCTACCTCGATAATTTCGAACTGCACACGCTAGGCTCTGCATCATTTAACAATCCAGTAATAATCCCCCTCGTAGGAAATATTTACGAGACATATCATGTCCAGGTTACATATCGTGAAACCCACAACATTTTTCCTTCCGATATCTATGTTTCCATTTGGGATGGCTTGATTCCGAACGTTAAGCAAGTCGATCTCGTCGAGGTTGATCCGACAGATTGGGATGTTTCGAACGGGAAGCTCTACAAGTGCGACATCCAGCTGTTCGACGTGAATAATCCCCTCTTGTTCTGCGTTAGCGACCGGATCCTGCTATATCCGATTTCAACTCCAAGCAGAAACTATCCACTGGAAAGCAGCTCGTTCCCCTACAAGCTCGATTTCGAGGTTCTCGACACGTATTATGTCATTAATGATCCGGTCTATAATCCTCCGACCATCGAAACGAATGCGCAAGGCCACTATCTTACCGCGGGAATAACCGCCGGTGGCACGTCCATCAACACCGGATCTGCACACGTGGGAATTGTAACACCCTGGATACCAATCTCGTCAGATTTACAAGTTTATCTCGAATTCGATTTAATATTTGACGAAGTGACACCGTCTCCAATCAACACCTTCCGGATAAATATCACCTCTGATGGCGTGGTATGGAAAACGGTTGGAGAATATGAATCCGATTTTACCGGCAAACCGTCCATAAACATAACGTCCTACAACAACAAGAATGCAAGCATCCGGTTCATCATGGATTCCTCCGTTATAGGAGGCCTCAGAACTGCTTCCTTTATCCTGGACAACATTTCTGTTATCGAGAAGGATTTTATCAAACCCACGATGATAAATCCTTCCATCAGGGAGGGGCAATGGCTATTCGGGGTTGTGAACGTAGACATGACCGTGAATGACGTTGGGTTTGGGGTTGATCACGTGATCGTGCGCGTGGACGGTAATGACATCGTGAACATCACGACCTTCACGGGAAATAAAGCGCAGTTCTCCTTCGACACGACGCGTCATGACATCGGGGATCACGAGATCACGATCGTCGTTGTCGACAAGAGCGGGAATCAAAACACCTACACGATCGTCGTGCATATCGACAACACGCCCTATTGGCTTTACGCGGTGATCGCAGCAGTCGTTGTCATCTTCGGCATCTACGGTTATCGCCGTTTTAAGAAGGCGAAGCCGGCCATCCAGCGGAAGATCCACGGCGAGGCAATCCCCCCGACGGACGTGGCCAAGAAAATCCTCGAAATCACGAATATCTTCCGCCAGATTCGTGCTAAGGATATTGCCAAGAAAGTGGCCATGAAGGAATTGACCGCGGACAAAGTGTTGGCCTATTTACGTTACATGATCAACGAGGGTATGATCAAGGGTGACCTCGAAGGCGACGTGTTCACGCGCGTGATAACGGGAAAGATGAAAGCGATCATCGCGGGCAAGGAGGTAGCGATCCTCGATTACCTTCGCGACCGGAAGGAGGCCTCCATTTCGGGCATGATCAAGGACTTGCACCTCGAAGGGGTGAGCAAGGAAATCCTCGAGGACGTCATCATGGGGCTGGTCGTGTCGGGCAAGCTTTCCTGCTTCTTCGAGGGCGACACGATCTTCCGCGAGGACGAGGCCGCCGCGAAGGTGAAGGATAACCTTCCAGAACCGGCTCCAGTTCCACAACCCGCGCCCCGCGTTTTCAAGAAAAAAGCGGTCGAGAAAGAGGGAGACAAGGAAGAACCCGAGGTACCCGCTGCCCTTGAAAAGCCCGCCAAGAAGGCACCAAGCAAGGTCGTGAAAGCAGCGAGCGAGGGCACCAAGCAAGTGCCTCCGCTACCACCAGAGGAGGACTTTGGACCAGTACAAGTGGAGGAAAAGACACCCGCGAAGGCACCGTGGACCATCGTGGACAAGAAGAGCGACATCATCCGCATGCTCTCGTCCAAGGAGCACGTGAAGTTCGAGGAAATCAAGAAGGATTTCGCCCTCAACGAGACCCCCGAGGAGATCGAGGATTACCTGTTCGACCTCATCAAGAACCGGGAGATCAAGGGCATCATCGAGGACGACGGCTTCTCCCGGCGGGAATGAGTCCGGGTTCTCGCCCCTTTCCCCCTTTCTTATTGTCTTCCTTTTACAAGGCACGGTCTGATTCTAGGCGCGCCCTCCTGGCCGCCCCGGTGGAGCCATTCACGACATCTTGAACAACCCGAGGGTAACACGCTTGAACTTCTCGAAACCCTGGAACTCCTCGTTCGGGTCGGGCATCTTCCCGGGCTTCGCGGACGGCGGGTTCGGGTCCTGCTCGAACGTGATGCGGACACGGACGCCCTCGTATTTTTTGGCAAGATCCTTTAGTTCACGGTTGAGGAACACGATCTTCTGGTTTTCCACGTCCCCGAGCACGAAGAGATTGTTTTTCACCTTGTTCCAGTAGGCGGCGAAGTCCTTGTCGTTGGGGTCCCACTGTTTAACATCCTGCGCCACGAGATAGCCGCTGTAGACGGATTTTGCTTTCTTTGCCACGATCCCGCACCTGCTCGAGTGTGTAGTCTGGGTATAGAAGGGCGATCAACGGCGGAGGAGACGAGGGTTCCAGAGGAATTTCTCCTCCTGGGCGATCGGGTCGAGCTTGACTTTTCCCTTCTCGATGAGGCCGCGGAGCTTGGCAATCGTGTCCATGACTTCCTTCTTGAACTTGAGCATCATGGTGAAAAGGATGACTGTCTTGAAGAACGGGGCCATCTTGTACAAGCCCTTGTCCATGAACGTGACGATGAACTTGCCACCCACGTTCAAGAGTTTTTCATCGATCTTCGCGACGACCCTGGCATGGTCCCCGATCTTCACATCCCAATCCGATCCGACGGTCGCACGTTTCTCGTCGAACTGTACGGGGAGCCAATGCCCCTCCTTCACGTCCTTGATGGCGCACCCGAACATCTCGCCCATTTTGGGCAGCTTGGTGTGTTCCTTCTTGAGATCCACGAGAAAATCGTAGTTCGGGATGACGCATTTAAACGCGGGCAGTTCATCATCAGCCGCGATGCTCGCGGTGATGGAATTCAACACGACTTGCTCGATCGTCCCAAGATGTGCCACGCTCATGGAATTAAACCACTTTAAAACGAGGCGTTTCTCTGCGAGTTGTTTTTCAGGGACACCGTGCCAGTTGTCCTTGTCGATGCCGAACATTCCGTCCGGCTTGCCCTCCTCCCGCACGGCGCCGACGAGATCCAGGTTCCTCGAGAAAGCCCTGTTCTTTGCCATGAATCGCTCTTTCTGGTAGATCCCGATTTCGGCACCGTGGAGGTTGGTCATCCAGAAATCCACTTCGACCTTTTTCTCGAACTTTTCACCAGGTTTGAGCGGGGTCTTGTCTTCGACCTCTTCCTCGGGTTTCTCGTCTTCTATTTCCGCTTCAGCCGTGCTCTCTTCCTTTGCAGCGAGCATCTTCTTGGCTACCGCTTCTTCGAGTGCTGCCGTGCTCTTGGTGGTTTTTTTGCCCATGATCCATCAACTCTCCAGATCCCCCCAGCATTTAATTAAGGTTGTTATTAAACCCGTGGGGCGACGACGATTACGATCCCAGGTTATTATTAGGCACGAGGTCGCACCTAGTCAGCAAGCAAGAGCAAGCACGCGGTTCGCGGGCCATGGCGAAGCACGAGAACAGCATCATCCTCGGGGACTGCCGGTCGGTGCTCAAGGCGCTCGATGACAAGTCTATCGACGTTTGCATAACATCCCCGCCGTATTGGGGGTGCCGCGATTACGGGACAGATGGACAGATCGGCATCGAGCAAAACCCGTTCGACTACGTGGCCGAGCTCGCCGGGATCTTCGCCGTCATCAAGAAAAAACTGAAGCCGGAAGGAAACGTCTTCATCATCATCGACGACGTCTGGGTCTCCAACTGGACCCGTTGCCGCCAGCACACGTGGATCTCGTCGAAAGACGGCGACGAGGGCATCTCCAACGAGGACATCCAGGACAAGTGCAAGATTCCCCGCAATTGGCCGAAGACCCTCGGCATGGACTGGTTCAAGGCCAAGCAGAAGATGCTCCTGCCCGAGCGGCTCACGATCAAGATGCAAGAGGAGCAAGGCTGGTTCTTCCGCGAGAAACTCATCTGGTACAAGCCAAACGCGGGAAACTACACGAACATCCGCGACCGGTTCGCCCACGCTTATGAATACGTCTTGCACTTCACGAAAAGCCAGCAATACCACGCAAACATGGCCGCCATCACGGACCAGGAGACCGGCAAGCTCCAGCGGGACGTACTGTTCATACCCATCGAGCGTTCCAAGTCCGAGCACTCGGCCACGTTCCCGAAGGCGCTGGTCGAGCTGCTCGTCGATTTCGCGTGCCCGCCTGGCGGCCTCGTGCTCGACCCGTTCTGCGGCACCGGCACCACGCTCGTCGTTGCCAAGGCCATGAAGCGCCGCTACATCGGCATCGAACTCTCTAATGTATACCACGCTGAGGCTGTCCAGCGCGTTGCAGCGGCAGGATCCCAGCCGTTGCGTGGAAAACAAGGGAACCTCCTCGAGTGGACTTGATGCCCCCCCGCTCGGGCGTGCCATGGGAATAGCATTCTATTTTACCCAGCCGTGTTTTGTTTCATCACGAGGTTCCCCCCCATGAAAGAACTCCTCGGCTTGCGTGGCATCGTGACGGTTCTCAACACGCCCTTCACGAACGATGACAAGATCGATGTCGACGCCTTGAAGCGAAACGTGAAGGAGGCAATCGCAGCAGGTGTTGCTGGGTTTCTCGTGCCGGCCATGGCATCCGAGGTCGACAAGCTCAGCGATGCCGAGCGGGGCGACATGATAGCGGCAACCCTCGACATGGCCAAGGGCAAGGTGCCCGTCATCGGCGGCGCGTCGGCATCGACCCCCGAGGCGAGGGCACGGCACGCGAAGGCGATCATCGATGCTGGCTGCGATGGCGTGCTTGCGAGCATTCCTTACCATGACGACAGGCAATACACGCGCGATGTCACCGCGCTGGCAAAGATCGACCCGCCCTTCATCATGCTGCAAGACTGGGCATCGAGCGGGAACGGCCTGCCCGTCCCGCTCATCGCGAGGCTCTTCGAGGACATCGACGCGTTCAAGGCCTTGAAGATCGAGGTTCCTATGGCGAGTATAAAGTACACGCAAGTCTACGGGGCGACTGGTGGCCGGCTACACCTGTCCGGGGGCTGGGCAGTTATGCAGATGATCGAAGGCCTCGATCGCGGGCTCCACGCGTTCATGCCGACCGCGCTGCACTGGACCTACTCGCGGATCTTCAAGCTGTATCAATCCGGGAGGCGGCCCGAGGCTCGGGCACTGTTCAACAAGATCTTGCCCGTGCTCGCGTTCTCGAACCAGCACATCGACATCTCTATCCATTTCTTCAAGCGCTTGCTGCACGAGCAAGGCATTTACCCGACGAGCCGGGTCCGCGAGCCGATTATGCCCTTTGATCCCGTCCACGAAAAAATAGCGACGGAACTCGTGAACCACGCCATCCTCGTCGAGCTCGAGGCAAAAGGAGCCTCGAAATCACACAAGGGTGAATCATGACTGGGAGAAAAGCTAAAAAGGGAATCCGGGGTATATATGTCGATTTTGACGGCTGCCTCTCGTCCGCGGTGCCGGGGGACGCGCTGGACATCGACCTCGTCCACTTGATCCGCGAGATCAACCAGAAAGCGAGGGCCGGGGGCCGCGCTCCCTTCGTGGCCATCAACTCGGGCCGCCCCGAGTCGTTCATCGAAGCACATGCACAAGCCTTTGACATCAAGGAATTCTGCGTGTTCGAGAACGGCGCGGGAATCTTCCGGTTCCCCGCGAACGCCATCGAGATGTACATCGACCCGCGCATCCCCGCCTCCATCCACGAGGATTTCCTCGCGATGGCCCATGTTATTCGAAAAAGATTCGGCCTGGAGAGGCAACCAAACAAGGACTACAACCTCACCTATTTATTTCCCGAGCACGACCCGCGCATTGCCGACGTGGCTGGTTTCATCAATGATTACATAAACGAGAGGCGATTGCCTTATTACATCGATTCGGGCATCAATTTCATCAACGTCATCACCGCCGGCACCGACAAGGGCACCGGGATGCGGCTCGCGGCGAAAAAAGGGGGTTTCGACCTGTCGAGCATGGCCGGCATCGGCGACAGCGATAGTGATCTAGCGTTTATGGATCTATACGGGGTGACGGCTTGCCCGTCGAATGGTTCGCCTGGTTTGAAGGTAAAAGTGGATTATGTCTCGCCATTTGCGTATGCGAAGGGCTCCATCGACATCATCACGCGTTTGCTCGACGGTAGCATCGAGCGGCACGGCCAATCGACCCGGCTTTCATGACGCCGGCCGGAAAGCATCGTCGAGCCATTGGACGATCCGTGCTGCTACCGCTGTTTCTTGGCCCCGGAGGGAGTGATCGCCCTTTTCCGGGAGGAACACGTGATCGGCGGGCAAGCCGAGATGCGCGATGATCTTGTCGGCGCTCGCCTCGAGCAGCACGAGCTTGTCGTCCTTTGCATGCACCAGGCGAATCTTGCGAATTGCCTCCTCTTTCGGCAGTAGATCGAGGTAATTTTTTGGCGATATCTTCTCGTTCAAGCCCCGTAATTTGCCGAAACTGACGATATTGCGCAAAAAATGCTTGGAAAACCACGGCTCCGTCAGCGGCACGCGACCTCGCTTGGCTTCGAGGATATCGACGAAGCTGTAATAACTACTCATCGAGATCACGAGCTTAACGCGAGGATCAGGAAATGCGGACACTATGGACGTTGCAGCGCCGAGACTGTGGCCGATCGCCACGACACCACGGCTCGTGTCCGCGTCGGGCCTGCTGCAAGCATAATCAAGGACGCGCTTGTAGTCGGGCATCACGCCCGTTGCGTCGGTGATGTACCAATCGTCCATGCGGGCCCGCTTGAAACGCCTCGCGCTCTCGCCATGCCCGCGAGCGTCGGGCAGCATGACCAGGTACCCGTTCATCGCCAGGGGAATCGCCAGCCAGAGGAGCTTCTTGCCATTGCCGCTTAGCCCGTGGTGACAAATGGCGACCGGAAGGCGTTTTCCATCAGATCCAGTGGCCTTCAAGACCTTGCAAGCCATCTGCCAGCCATCGGCCATGGGGATGTCGACGGCCTCCTTTTCGAGAAAGGTGTCATCTGCAATGTTGTCCCAATCACCATTGACGAGGCGGAAATAGGCAAAACCCAGCATGATCCCGAGCAGCAAGAAGATCACGACGGAGACTACCAGCGCCCATGCCCACGCGACCTGGCCCGCGAGCATCCCGGCCATGCACGCGGCGCCCTCGGTGATTGCCAACATGAAAAACAGCTTGACGTATTTCCAGTACATTTTTTTTCGATCACCCGAACTGCTTCACGTAATCGGGCTCGTAGCCGGTCAGCAGCAAGTTGGAGCTTGCCGTGGCAACGGGTCGGCCATCCTTGTCAACGAGCTCGCCGGTCGCGTTCGCGACCGTGCGGCCTTCCCGGATGATTTTTCCCCTGGCCGTGATGACCTCGCCGACCTTGACCTTGCCAAGGTAATTCACGTTCATGTCGATGCTTATCAAGAAACCCTTGTGGCCGAGGGTCGCAGTCATCATCCCGATCACGTCGTCGAGCATGGCGCACATCATGCCGCCGTGGAGCAAGCCAGTCGGGTTCGCCATCTCTGGCCTGACAACGAACTGCACCGTTACGTCGCCGCGTGCCGCGATAACGATCTTGCCGTTGAGGCGCCCTTGCCGTTGCCGTTGAGCCATTTCGCCACCTCGCGAAATCGGTTCGTCCTGGAAAAAAAGGTACGATAGAATGTTCGGCTGGGAAGCGCGTCGGTAACGTTCTAAAATCCATTATCCTTCAAGTGCTCGTTGATGAAATCCTTCACCTTGTCTGCGCCGTTGTAAACGCCGAAATGGCCCTCGCACAAGATGTCCACGCCGAGGCCGAGCAAGACCTTCATGCTGCTTGCCCAAGCCTTTAGATCGGACTTGAACTCCTCCAGGAAAGGCCCGTGGATGTCCTGGCCGAACAGCACCTTCTTCCCGCCGTCCTCGACCAGCACGGCGATGGATCCCGGCGTGTGGCCCGGGGTGTGGTAGAAGGTGAATTTCGTGCCGCCGAGATCCATCTCTTCAACATCCTTGTTCAAGACGATGTCGACCTTCACGGGCGTGTAGGTGGCGTGGTATCCCGCGGCGGCGGTCATGGCTTCCGTGCCTGGTTTCCCCTCGATGGCGTCAGCATCGAGCTGGTGCGCGATGATCTTCATGTTGGGCATGATCTTCTTGAACTGCCACGCAGCTCCAGCATGGTCGAAATGACAATGCGTGAGGATCAAGTGTGAGATCTTGTCCGAAAGCCCTGCTTCCTTTATGTTTTTCATAATCATGCCGCCATATGACGTGCCTGCATCGATCAAGCATACCTCCTTGTTTGCAAGGCGAACCGCATAGATATTACAGTCATTCATGCCGGAAAGGAGCGATCCACCTGCTTGAATTATGTTTGGACTCACGATTATTGGTTTGGCCATACGGAACTCCCTTAACTGTCATCTTTCAAGGCTGGATGGTAGGTACATATCTCCTTAGAATAATAAGAATCTTCGCCTTTGTCAGCGATAGGTTCTAATCATCCACGGGGCACTCTTTTTATACGGATCAGAGCGAGGAACCTGGGATGAAGGATTTAACGATATCCGACAACAACGTGCCGAACTATCTAAAGGAGTTAGAGGCTTTTCTCGGCGATCCGTCGTCCAAGCGCTGCGTTCTCACTGCACAAGGTAGGAACATTAACACGCTCGTTGATGTTACCTTGAAATTCCGCGATCAAAATGCAAAAATCATCAAGATCGACGATATATCCATCAGCACGGTCAAGGGCTTGCCTGTCAAAGCGGGCGACTATCCGAAGAATTTAAGTCTTATGAAGGTCGTTCTGGTCAAGAAAGAGAGCCTCAAGGAATGAATGGCCATTTTCTTGGCCGCTTGCCGATTTTGCGCGCATGATCGCATGATTCAAATCACCCGCGGGCGAATAGCACCCATGGCATTGGATCCGATACCTCTTTCTGATTCGAGAATCACGGGCGGCTTCTGGAAAGCCCGCCAGGACATCGCGCGCGACGTTTCCATTCCCGCGACCTACGTCCAGCTCTCGAGCACGGGACGCATCGATGCCTTCAAGCTGGCCTGGAAGCCCGGCATGCCGGCCATCCCGCACGTCTTCTGGGATTCCGACGTCGCGAAATGGGTCGAAACGGTCGCGTACTCGCTCGTCACCAAGCCTGATCCCGTGCTGGCGAACCAGCTTGACGACCTCGTGGCATTGATCGTCTCGTCGCAGCAGCCGGATGGCTACTTAAACACGCACTTCACGGTGGTCGAGCCGCACATGCGGTTCAAGAATCTCCGCGACTGGCACGAGATGTACTGCGCGGGCCACCTCATGGAAGCGGCGGTTGCTCACTTCCAGGCAACGGGCAAGCGAAACTTCCTCGATGCAATGGCGCGGTACGCGGATCTCCTCGACAACACCTTCGGCCCGAGGGATCAAGGGAAGCTGCCCGGGTACTGCGGCCACCCGGAGATCGAGCTAGCCCTCGTGAAGTTGTACAAGGCGACTGGAAACAAGAAATACTTGAACCTCTCGAAATTCTTCATCTCCGAGCGTGGCCAGGCCCCGTATTACTACGAGACCGAGGCACAGCTGCGCGGCGAGCCGCCCCGGCCACTCGAATCGCTCGACCGCGTGTTTGCCCGCCGGGAGTACTACCAGGCACACGCGCCGGTCGTCGACACGGAGGAGATCGTCGGCCACGCGGTGCGGGCACAATACCTTTATTCTGGCGCCGCCGACGTCGCGAGGGAAACGAACGACGCCGGGCTCATGTCCGCCCTCCGCAAGATCTGGGACAACGCCACGCTCAGGAAGATGTACGTCACGGGGGGCATGGGTGCCCGGCCGGAAGGCGAGGCGTTCGGCGCCGATTACGAGCTGCCGAACGAGACTGCCTACGCGGAGACTTGCGCTGCCATCGCGCTGGTCTTCTGGGCACATCGAATGCTCAACATCGAGGCGGATGCCAAGTATGCCGACGTGATGGAGCGGGCGCTGTACAACGGTACCATCAGCGGCGTTTCGCTGTCCGGGGACAAGTTTTTCTATGTGAACCCGCTCGCCGCGAACCTCCACGGCAAGCGGACGCTGGAGCGCACGACCTGGTTCGGCTGCTCGTGTTGCCCCAACAACCTCACCCGCCTCGAGCTGTCGCTCGGCCAATACATCTATTCGACCAGCAAGGATGCCATCTACGTGCATCTCTTCGTCGAGGGCGAGGCGAGGGTCAAGATCTGCGGGGAACCGGTCACGATCAAGCAGAAGACCATCTACCCGTGGGACGGCAAGGTCGAGATCACCCTCTCCATGGCGAAGGAAGCAGAGTTCTCGGTGAAGGTGCGGATGCCCGGCTGGTGCAAGTCGGTCGCCATCGGCGTGAACGGCACCGAAATGGACGCCGCGAACGTCCCGCTCGAGAAAGGATACATGGTGTTATCCGGCGCGTGGAATGACGGCGACGTGATCGAAATGGTGTTCGACATGCCCGTGGAACGCGTTCACGCTCACCCGAAGGTCGAAGCGGATTCTTCCCACGTCGCGCTGCAACGCGGCCCCGTCATCTATTGCTTGGAGGAGATCGACAATGGCCCGGGCGTCGATGCCATTGTCTTGCCCCAGAACGTGAAATTACTCCCTGCATTCGAGCCCGGCTTGCTTGGCGGCGTCGTGACGATAACCGGCGAGGCGTTGAAGAGCGACACTGGCGGGTGGGACGGGAAACTCTACGCGACCCAGGTGATCAAGCGGCAAAAGGTACCGATCAAGGCCGTCCCTTACTTCACGTGGGGAAATCGAAAACCGAAGCAAGAAATGATCGTCTGGCTTCGTGAAGCGTGAAGCATGATGAAGCAGCCCGTGCATGGAAGCAACACCGCGTGGGACGAGCCGGGCTTCCACCGGCCCCTTGGCGGGATGTTTTACAACATCCTCCCCGTGTTTCTTGCCGCTGGTCTTGGCTTGCTCTTCAACGTCTGGCTCATCCCCAGCGTGATCTTTCCTTTCCCGGAAGCAATGGGCTACCAGAACCTTAACAGCCAGATTTTCGGCGTCTTCTTCACGCTGTTCGATATGGGCATCGGCATCGCGCTGTACCGGTTCATTGCCGAAAAAAACGTGAGCGAGCCGCGCAAGACCATCGATTACATCCGCTTTTTCATCTTTTTCCAGATGATCACGGGAACAGCGCAAGTTACTGGCATCGCCATCTATGTATTCGCCTTCTTGCAAGGTACCGGCTTGTCATACGCTGCTTGGTTCTTTTTGATGTATTCAACAGTCCAGTTCCCTGGTATGCTCTGGGTTTTCAACGGCGCGCTACAAGGGTACCAGCGGTTCGATAAAGCAAACTTGCTCTCGTTTCTTTCGACCGTCATCCTCGAAAACAGCACGCGGGTGGCTTGTATCTTGATCGGACGCTGGTTAGGAGCGATGGACCCCACTTTCGGCGAAGTCGTGGGCGCGGCGGCTGGCAGCATCATCGGCGTGTACATCGATGACTTCATCGCCGCGGCGATCGGCGCGCACTGGCTCGACCCCGTGCTGAAGAAGATAGACCCGTCGATGCGGATCTACAAGCTCTTCATACCAAAGTTCGATCGAAAGGTGGTGAAGGACTGCTTCTCGTTCGGGGCCCGCGTTATCGTGCCCACGCTCATCTGGCCCGCGGCCAATTTTATCTCTGTCACGATGCTGCTCGCGTGGATGCCCAACTATTCCACATATATCGGCATCTTCTCCCTCGCCGACCTCCTCTCGAGCCTCGTTTATTCCTTCACGTTATCGCTCTCGCCGCCCGTTTCCGAGGCATGGAACAACGGCAAGGTCACCCTCACGAAATATTACCTCAATCGCACGTACCAGTGGTACGGCCTGACCGGCGGGTTCATGACCGGGCTGCTGGTCGCGGGTGCCCCGCTGCTCGGCCTCGTGGCCGGGCCCGGTTTCGAGCTCGTCGTGCCGATGGTCGTCTACCTCGCCCTCTTCAAGTTCATCGACCTTTTCGCGATGATCCACGATTCCATCTACAACGGCCTCGGCCATCCCGAGTGGAACATCTTGCTGGTCGGCGTGGATCAAGGCATCCGGTTGCTCGTCACGTGGCTGCTCCTCGTGCCGTTTCCGAGTGGTTGGTACGCGCTCGTGTGGGCCCTCGGGCTCGGCCGCGGTGCCAAGTGGGTCGTCGGGTACGCGGCGTTGTGGAAGAAATACTTCCACTTCCGGATCAACTGGTGGCAAGCCTTCGTCGCGACCGGCATAGCCATGGCCGCGGAGCTCGGCGTCGTCATGGTCTTTGTATATGTCGTGCACCCGGCGCTGTCGGTTGCCGTGGGTGAACTCGTTTCCGCGCTGGTGGTCATCCTCGCGAGCATCGTCGTGGGGCCGTTCCTCGTCTTCATGCCCGCTTACGCGCTCGCAGGTGGTTGGGACGACGAGGCCATTGCCGTGTTCGAAAAGTCCGCGGCCATGAGCGGGCCCTCCAAGGGTTTCGTCATGTTCCTGCTCAAGATAACGAAAGCGTTCGCCCGCCTCTCCCGGTTGCACGGACGGTTCCCCACAGACGTCTCGGGCGTGCAAGCAGACATCGACGCCCTCGTGGAGGAACGGGAAAAGAAGATGGGGAAAACCAGATAGCCCGCTTGCCATGCAAAAGAAAAGAAGAAGAGTGCTGGATCCACTAGATTGCATTTGCGCGTGGTCCTACCGGCCTTTGCCTTTTTTCTTCGTGTCGGTTTCGCTGTCCTTGCTAGCCACCGAGCCCTTGCTATCGGTTGCCTGCGTGTATCCCGCGCCCGTGCCCTTGGCTCCAGCCAAGCCGATCGACTGGCGTAGTTCACGCAACTGCTTGCTCAGCCGCGAGCTGCTCAAGATCCCGATCGCGGCGAGGAGGCATGCCAAGCCAGCCGCCACGACGATGACGTAGTCCATGGTGCTCGGGCTGATTCCGCTACTGGTTGGAATGCTTGTTGGATCAAGCGGATCTGAGCCACCGGCCACTTCCATCCCGTCAGCGAAGCCATCGCCATCCGTGTCTGGATTGCAGGGCATCGTGCCGTGCAAGTATTCCTGGGCATTGACAAGCCCGTCGTGGTCATTGTCAAAGGAAGCATCGTTGATCATGTTGTTGAGTCCTTGCGTGAATTCCCAGCCGTCCGGCATCCCGTCTCCGTCGGCATCCGTGTCGAGTTTCGCCACGAACCCGTCCCATTCCCCGTTATTTGACGTGTCGTACGCCCCGGGGGTCGTCGGGAAATTGGTCGTGGAATTGACCGTGACCCCCGTGATATATACGACGCCGTTTGCCACGGCAATGTCGTGAGACTCTTCGTAGTCCGAACCGCCGATGTAGGTGCTATAGATCAGCCCAGATCCGTCCTTGTTCAGTTTCGTCACGGTCGCGTCGAACATGCCCCCGTTGTACGTCGTGTCGTACGCCCCGGCGGTCGTTGGATATCCGGCTTGAGCCCAGCCCGTGATATACGCAAAGCCGTCTTCCACGGCGATGCCATCCCCTTGCTCTTGATTCGGCCCTCCGATATACGTGCTATAAACCAAGGAACTCCCGTCCGCATTTAGCTCCGTCACGAACGCGTCCCAACTCCCGCCGTAGGTCCTGTCGTACGCAGCCGCAGTCGTCGGATAACCGGCTTGGGCCATTCCCGTGATGTATGCGGTGCCGTCTTCCACGGCAATGGCAAAGCCGTCTTCAGATCCCGAACCACCTAGGAACGTGCTGTAGACCAAGTTACTTCCCTCCGGGTTTAATTTCGTCACGAACACGTCCCGAGTTCCGTTCAGCGACGTGTCGTACGCACCCCCGGTTGTCGGGAAGCCGGTACCGGCACGTCCCGTGACATACGCAAGCCCGTTTTCCACAGCGATGCCATAACCTTCATCGGTACCAGATCCCCCGAGGAACGTGCTGTAGACCAACGCGCTGCCGTCCGCGTTCAACTTGGTCACGAACGCGTCATAAGTCCCCCCCCATGAACCTTGTCGTACCCTCCAGAGGTGATCGGGTAGTTGACCGTCGCGTTGGTTGTATGCCCCGTGATATAAGCGAACCCGTTTTCCACGGCGATGCAGTCCCCGTAATCTGCACTTTTCCCCCCGATGAGCGTGCTGTAGACCAGGGTACCCCCGTCCGCGCTCAATTTCGTCACGAACACGTCGTTACCCCCTCCGTGTGTCCTGTTATACGCGCCGACGGTCGTCGGGAAGTTGGTCGTCGTGTTGTACGTGTATCCTGTAATGTAAGCGAACCCGTTTTCCACGGCAATGCCTTGCGCTTCATCGTTTTGAAAACCGCCGAGGAACGTGCTGTAGACCAGGGCACTCCCGTCCGCGTTAAATTTCATCACGAACGCGTCGGTGTTCGAGTTGTATGACGTGTCATTTGCCCCGGCGGTCGTCGGAAAATTCGGAGACATCGTGCGTCCCGCGACATACATGTACCCGTTTTCCACGGCGATGGCATTCCCTTCGTCCACGTTTGAGCCCCCAAAGAACGTGCCGTAGGTTAGCATCATGTTGACCACTGGATCTATGATCAAGGTCTTTCCAGAGTCATACTTTCCGAGCACGAACCGTACCCTTGTCTGGTCCACTTGCTGGAACACGCAATCGATCGTTTCCTCGCCTTGCCCGGCGTCTTGCAAGGCGACCAGCCCGCCATCTTCGAGCGATTCGCCGGCGATCCCGACGCGGAGGTCGTGCGCCCCGGCCTCCACGAGATCGGCGTTCACGTAATCGAGCGCGATCTGCCCGGGATCGGCGCCCGGTGCCACCCAGAACTCGTATTTCAGGCCTCGTGCCGTGATCTTGTATATCAAATCGATGCCCTGGTACAAGTTCTCGTACACGATGGCACCGTAATCGACCAGCCCCACGCGCCATTTCGACGGGTCGCTGCCGCAGAAGTAGTTCGTTTTCGACTGCAGCGGGCAGCTGCCCCGGGGCACGACCACGTCGCTGCCGGGGAATTCCAGTCGCAGCGTCACGCTCTCCAGAAAAAAAAATACCGCCGACGCCCCGAACAGGACGGATGGCCCCAATCCTGCTCGGTAGTTAAAATACATGCCCGACGACGGGTCCTCCACTTGCGAGAACACCGCCGCGGTGATGGCGACTTCCTCTTCCACCTCGCTCGCTGGCTTGATGCCTTCGGGCGATCCTGGCGATTGCAAGTGTCTCGATGTTCCAGATGCCCAGCACGAGATCAAGACCATTTGAGCGGCCAGCAACGTTCCTAACAAGGCCGTAGCTCGAAACTTTGTCTTTGACATCATTTGAATCGTCCCCATTTTATTCAGTCTTCAGTAATTTTTGAAGATCCCGACAACTGTATAACCCTTCAACCCGGGAATTATAATAGGATTGGAGTGAATGATGATGCTATTTCTCTTGGGTTGACTTGGTCCGGGCTATTCTTATCCCTTGCTCGCCGTTCCTTCTTTTTGAATGATCCCCGCTTTTCATTGTCATAGATTTACAAGAAACGCATCCGCGCTAGCCCGGCGCGTCCCGTCGTTTTCAAGGATGCCGAAATCATTTTCGACCCCGTTCGCCCGGTCGAAGAGCATGAAATACGACCAGCCGATGTGCAGCTCCCTCTCGAATAGCTGCCGGTATTCCATGACGAGCGAGTATTTCACCGCCTCGCTCGAGCACATCGCGAAGCTCGGCCGCCCGGTGGTGTCGGTCGTGCGAAAGCCGACCTCGTCCACGAACACGCACGCATGCAAGCTGGAGGCGGCACTGTAGAAGCTGAGTATCTTGTCTCGCTGGATCGAGTCTGTTACCCAGGAATAAGGCTGGAAGCCGAGAGCGTCGTATTCATCGCTATCAAGGGGGATATAAGTCCAGATCGGATCAGCGAACAGGGTCACACGTGCATCTGGATCCCCGAGGTGCACGATGCTCGTGAAGTTCCGGTAGACCTCGGCCAACCTGGTTCCGAGAACCGGGTCGACGCTCGATCGCTCGAACGGCAAGCAATAGAAGTTGTACACCGCGACGCTCGGGTGGCCATTTCCTGCAGAAACCATCCAGGCTAGCCACGAGGAATAGAATCCGATCTCCGTGTCGTTGTACGGGAAGGATCCGATTTGCTCGTCGTGTTCCCAGTTTGGAATGGTCGAGATGAAGAGCGCGAGCTGTAATTTATCTGCCGCTGTAAAAACGTCGTTCAAGTAGGTTAAACTCAGTTTAGTATAATCATAATCCATTGGATCAAACCAAAACTTTATTGCATTGAAATTGAGCATGCTTGCAATTTCAAGCGATCGGATCGTGTCTGCAGCGCTCGTGTGATTGAAGGCTTGGGGGCTTATTGAAACGGATCGCATGTCGCGCAAGTTCCGACCGAATGGAAGGATCCGACACCTATTGCGAAAGGTATGAGAGAGGGTGTCGATTCCAACGCTTAGTATTGTCGATACACCAAACAAGATTATGAAGAGAATTGTCGTCCTGGTTCTTTGATGCGTCCATTTTCGGTGGATCCGTGCTTGAATCATCTTGCATCATCTCCCCGGAACCAGCTTGGCCAGGGCGATTCCTTGTTCCCCCTTCACGCAATAGAACAAGTACGTGGTTTCCCCGTCGACGAAGATCGCCGGGTCGCGCAGCGCGTTCGCCGGGCTGGTCGGCCCGTGCCTCGATGGCACGAGGGGAAGGCCGGATCCCTCCCACGGGAACGCTGGTTCGAGCACGGTGATGGGCTGGGATGGCGTCCACTGGCGCCAATCACGCGAGATGTCGACGGTCGCCAGCAAGATCCGCTCCGGCGCGTCGCCGACCCGCGTGTAGAACAGCAGCAAGGTCTGGCCCTTGACGAGCAGCGCGCAGTGCCGGAAGCCGGGGATGATCCCCGGGCCGCGCTTGAACGCCGAGAGCCCGTCCCTGGACCGCACGATCATCCCGCCGGTGTTGTCATCCTTGCAAAAGCCGAAGATGTGATCGCCGTGCTTGAACACGCGGAGGTAGAACGGGGCGAGCTGCTGCTTGCGGGGCGCGAAGTGGATCCCGTCGCGGGAAATAGCGACGTAAGTCATCTGCGATTGATCCTGGTATGGTTTTTTCCCCCGGTCGACCGCGTGGAAGTACATACGGATCTCGTGGCTGGCCTCGTCGACGAAGATATCGGGCGACGCGACGTGCCTTTTTTTTCCCGGGGTTTCATCGATCGGGAGCACGCCGGGCGCGTGGATCGTGTAAGGGCCTCCGACGCGATCCGCGAAGGCGAGGCGGATGTACTTGCCCTTGTGATGGCCGAAATACAAATAATACCTGCCCAGCGGGCGTTCCACCCACGGCGGCACCCGCATGAGGCATGGCCCGTTGATGTTCTCGCCGAGGGCGCCCTCGAGGCCGGGCATCCCCGCGTGGACGAGCGGGCCGTCGCCGATTCGCTCGAAACGGCCTCCCAGCAGCTTGACTACTTGCTCATCGTTGCTTGAATTCATTCCATTACACCACCGATCCATCCTTCTTGATGCGCATCCGCGTCGCGATCTCCCCACGGTTCCCACGCTTCACCACGTCCTGGATAAAGTCATTCACGATCTTCATGAGGGCCTCGAAGTGGGGCGATAAAAAGACCGCGTGCCCCGTTTCCTCGACGATGACCGTGACCTTTTTCGTGGAGTGCACGTTGTTGAAAACGTAGTCCGATGACACTTGCACCTTCGTCGCGAAGTCATTCGTGCCGTGGATGACCATGATGGGCACGCTGATTCGGCTGATGTCCAGGGGATGCCTTGCCATATCGTCCAGCGACTCTATGAACACGTGGAGGGAGATCCGGGGGAAGTGGTCACGCTTCCATGCCACGTACGCGGGATCGAACCCGATCCGGCGTAAGAACGCGTACCGCGCCTTGAACGACGTCACGTGAAACGCGCGGGCCAGACCCATGGCGATTCGTACCTTGTTGCTAGGCGCTTCGTTCGCAGCGGCGACAATGATAGCATCGACGGGCGCGCCGTCCGCAGCAGCGGTGATCGCGGCGCCGGCGCCCAAGGATTGTCCGAGAAGGATTATCTTTTTGTAGTGCTGCTTGAGCCTTGCGATTTCCTCCCGGGTCCAACGCCACGTCTCCGCGCGGTCCGCCTTCAAGAGCTCGTCCGAATCGACCCCATGGTGGGGAAGCACGGGTACCAGGACGTCCACGCCAGTGCCAGCGATCGACTCGGCCACTTTCTTGAATTCATATGGCGTTTCCGAGTACCCGTGCAATATCACGACGCACGTGCTCGATCCGTTGGTGATCGTGATCGGCTGACCGAAGGTCTCCATCGGCAGCTATCTCGATTCGTGACCTAATAAGCACTGATAAGCCACGAGAGCGAGAGGGGTACCATGGCTGGCATAAACCTTGTTTCGAGGATCCACGGCTGCCTCCTGGGCAGCGCGATCGGCAACGCCATGGGAAGCTTGGTCGAGAACTGGCCGTTCGAGCGCATCGAGCAGGTATACGGGAAGATCGAGATGCCGCTGCACATGGATCGCATCCGGACGGAAGACGATAACAGGATTTCCATGCTCTACACAATTGCATACTTGAAGTACCGGCGGAACATCACGCCCGAGGATCTTGCTGAAGTCTGGAAATCTGCAGGCGGTTGGGATCAGTTTTTCTGGTGCATGCGTAACGCGGTGGAACTGTTGAGGCGTGGCATCTCGCCGCGGCAGACGGGGATGTACAACGTCAACACGGGCAGTGCCATCATGGCCATCGCCCCTGTCGGCATCTACAACATGCTCGAGGCAGACCGGGCGTACGCGGACGCCCTCGACCTCGCCTATATGTACCAGCCCGAGCCGGACGCGCAGTGCGCGGCGGCCATGGCAGCGGGCTATGCCGAGGCGTTCTCGCCGGAGGCCACCGTTGACACGATCGTCAAGGCGATCCGCGACCACGCTCAAGACAAGGACCTCGTGTATTGGGACGATCGCAAGGTCAACAACATCAAGAAATCCGTCGACATTGCCATCGACATCGCCACGAAATATAAAACAAACTGGTGGGCCGCGCGCCAGGAGATCGTTGACCGCCTCGGCCAATGGCACGCCATCGAGCCTATGGAGGTGCTCTCGCTGGTCGTCGCATTGTTCAAGATGACGGGCGGGAATTACACGGAAGGCGTGATCGCTGGCACGAACATGGGGCGGGACTCCGACACCGTGTCGAACCTCGTCGGCGGGTTGTGCGGCGCCATGCACGGCCTGGAGGCGATCCCCGAGGACTGGCGCGAGGGCGTGCAAGAGGTGAGTCCGGAGGTGTACCGGAAATTCGAGACCGCCGCCCGTGATTTCGCGGCATTGCTCCAAGAGAAGTTCGAGGCCTACGAGAAACACGCCCGGCTCGTCCGGGGCATGAAGTAGGCAATCCGATTGCCAGGAGAAGGAGATTGAATGCAATCTCCTCATTTCAACTTGTCCGCGAGACGTTCCTTCACGTCCAGCAAGTCATGTGCCTGGTAATAATCGAACATGTCCCCGATGGCTTGCCTGAACGTCCGCTTGGGGACATATCCTAGATCCCTTTCGGCCTTCGCATAGGTATAGTAACTGAGGAACGAACCCGCCCGCACGGCGTCTCGGCTCAAGAGACATGGCTTCTTGAAGAGTCTTGCATAGATCTCGTACAATGCGGCCCCGAAGCTGGCAACGGCCATCGGGATCTCACGGCTCGGGATCTTGATTTTCCTGCCTGGTTCCTTTTCTCGCAGCACTTCCCCGATCGTTCGCAGCATGTCTCCCATTGTCATGTTATCCTCGGCTCGCCCCGTGATGATGTACCGCTCGCCGGGCTTCCCCCTCGTCATTGCTAGCAGGTGCCCCGTGGCCTGGTCGCAGACGTGGGTCAAGGGATACCCCCCGCCTGGCGTGTATCCTGGCATCGCATTATGGTACACGCGCAGCAAGTATATGCCATTCCCGACCATGTGATCGTAGGGACCAAAACTCGTTCCCGGAAGAACGCTCACGACGGGCAGGTGGTGATCCCTATAATAGCGGGTAACGATTTCCTGGGCGGCGAGCTTGGAATCAAAATATCCGATCCCGATCCGGCTCGCCCAATTCGCGGGGGCAGTACCAGCATGGACCTCATCGGCAAACCGCAGGATGGCTTCGGGGGAGTCGAAAGAGTGCATTCTCGGGTTGGAGCTGTATGGACTGGTCTCCTCCGTCCCGAGTGCCCCGGCCGGCGAAGGGATCCCCAGTGTGTTGACCGTGCTCGTGTAGACGATCTTCCGGATCGAAGGCTCGTTCCGGCACGCCTCGAGCACGTTGCGGGTTCCCTCCACGTTGACGAGCCATTGCCCCTTCTTTTTGAACGGATCGAACGTCGTGTTTCCCACCATGTGGAACAAGTGGGTAACGCCTTGCAAGGCACTCTTCACGTCGCTCTCGCTGAGCACGTTGCCCGTCACGAGCTCGACACCGGGTAGATCCGCGAGGCCTTCGGTGGGGGTGCCCGCAAGGTACAGCACGCGTATTATCTGCGGGGGCAATCCTTGTCGTACCAGGTGGTGGACCAGCGCTGTACCGAGATGGCCCGTGCCGCCCGTGACGAGGACTTTCTCAAATGGGATATTGCTCATGAGTATGGATCTTCACGTTCGAGATAAAAAAGATGTGATATTACTATTCACAGCGTGAACCACGATCCTTTTTAACAAATTCCCGGGGCTCCCGGCTTCCCGGGAGCCCCTAGCTCCCCCAAAAACAGAAATCCTTGCGGACCGCCGTCCTTACATGCCAGTTCTATCCGGACAGATTTAGATCCGTATCATCCAAAAACGGGCAGTTTTTTTCGCCCGGTTGTAAGTCCATGTTAACACGCAAGACATGAGAGTCAAGATCTCCCCATGCGTTTAGATTGCTCGATGGTACGGTCAACGAGCCGGTGCAGGGAGATTTCCTTCCAGTTCGTGAGCGAGGACAAGATCTCATCGCGAACGAAGCGTCTATCATAGCATGGGATGAGCTTTTCGCCAATGAAGGCGCCAAGAATGGCAGCGGCGTTTCCACCATTGCAATCCGTGTCCAGGCCACATTCCGCTGCACGGTGCATGGTCTGGAACATGTCGCCGTCGCCGTAGATCAAGCCGACTACGATCGCCGCGTTGTTCGGGATCGTGTGCACGCCGAACGCCCTGTCCTTCTTGAGCACCGGCACTCGCTGCTTGAGCCATTCCTTGTTGGCTCCCAGCCGGTTTTTTGCATCCAGGATCAGCCCATGGCGGTAAATCTCGGAGAGGCCGACTGCCTTCTGCCAGGCGGCGTCCCAAAACCGTGGATCGGATGTCTGGTCGAACGTGTCTATCACGACATCGATGCACGCGAAGAAGGTCTTGATGTCGGCGGTCGTGATCCGCTTGTCTTGAAGCAACGACATGGCCCCCTTCACGCGCGCGATGTCGGCCTTCAACACCTCCGCCGTGACCCCGTGATGGATGATTTCTTCCACCTTCGCCGGGCGCTCGGGCAGCGGCATCCGCGTGGATATGGCAACGGAGCGCGGGAAGGTCATCTTGTTCTTGGCGTCCATCGGGTCGTAATCGATGCCGACCGCCACCATCGCCGAGACGAATAGCTCGCCCGCGATACCGACGCCGCGGTGGGCGATCCACGCGTCCTCGAGGGATAGCTGGAGGCAGAGCTGCAGCCGCTGCAAGTCCGTGTCGGGGGTCGGCTCGGTATCCGCGTGCCAGCCCCACGCGGGTGCGAGCATGCCGAACAGCTCTCCCTTCATCTGCGCACCGATGAAGTCGAAGTATGCATTTTGATAGCGATCGCCGTGAATCTCGTCAGCCGCATGCGCCCATAGCACCCCGTGATCCACCGCATTTTCCAACGCGGCGCGCTCGGCGGTGAATACATAGCGCCGGTCGAGATTATCTGCCCAGAACTTGCCCAGCAAGTCCGGGGTCAAGATCTCGCGTTTCTGCTTCCGGGCCACGAGCTCAGCGTCGTCCAATGACTCCAGGGCGAGCAGCGCGATGAGCTCATACTGCTCGTCGTCGTTTACTTGCTGCTTGTGGGTTTCGAGCCAGCCCGTGAGGGGCGGGTTCATCTTCTGGATTTCCTTCTTCGTCCTCCCCTCCACGCGGTGGGCGTACGTGCCGCCAGAGATCTTGCCCAGCCAGCAGCCCGCGATCTTGTCCCGGAGAAATTTCTCGTTTGTACTTGCCATGATTAAGCCTTCAAGAGCATGCTCAAAAATCTTTCAACTGGCCACTCAATCTCGTGCTAACCGATCTTGAGCAGGTGCATGATCGGCTTGCCAATCAAGAACACTATAAATTCCAGCAGCAGCGAGCCACCTTCCACGTGCTGCCCCTTGAGCCTGGCCTCGAACGCGTCGAGCGTGTTGCCCGTGAGGTTGCCGACCATGATGCCCTGGATGCTGGCGACGATGGACGATGCATTTTCCTGGCCGTACGCGAGCAGGAGCTTTCGCGCAGCGTCACGATCCGGCTTGCCGCGCGATTCAGCGTAGTGTTGCGCGAATGCGAGCGCCACGCGCTCGTTCTCGTCGACGTTCCCGAACTCCGAATCCAGGATCGCCTTCACATCTGCCGCCGTGCACCCGGACAGCAAGGCGAGCCGACTGTGGATGAAAGAACAATAACGGCACTTGTTTACCGCCGTGACCGCGAGCATCACGCGTTCCTTGAATCGCGGCGTGATGCCGTGCCCTTTTTTCTCCATACCGATGATAAAGGTCGATCTAAACGCGATCGCCAGGTCTCGGATGATCCCGCCGAACGTGTAACTTCGTTTCGTGAACCGGGGCCTTCTTGCCCGGTTCTTGATGTTGGATGTTGGTGAAAGCTGGCACACGATGGATGCTTCGCGCGAGTAGATAAAAAGCATGATCCAACGCGCCCACGTCGAGAGCACTTATTTAAGGTTTCCAGCGAGGTACTGATTAAGTCCTAAGATCCAATAAATTAACTACATTCACCTTCTTTATAAACTTGCTCTTGATTTTTTCGTTCGATGGCAGGATGAGAGCATGTGAAGCCAGATGGAATGCTGGCATGATGGCGAATACGAGATGCCATTTGCTATCGATTCAAAGCACGTTCCTACACGTCCGGGGAACGTGACTGGGAGAAAGAGATCATTCAGAAACCTTGGCCACCATATTAGGCGGCGGGGGAGGACGTGGTGG
>JAUQYZ010000240.1 GCA_030587475.1 Candidatus Sigynarchaeum calidifontis | reverse complement strand
CCAAAAAAAGTGACCTATTGCCATTATTTCTTGGAAATCCGTGGAAATGAATTTGGAACCTCATTATGTCTAAAAGGCGTAAGATACAATTTATTGATCTTAGCTATTGCCATTAAAAACCAAATTAATCAGAGGATTTGAATGTCATGTAATATAGAGCCTTCAAGATCATTTCAAACCGCGGCCGGCACGTGCTGGATCCAGCAGCCACGTGACAATCGGCACGAAGTGGATCGTGATGCCGTCGCGAGTTTCCTCGGCCTCGGCGTCGCGGTTCAAGATCGTGCCTTCCGGGAGGCTGAACAACCGCGCCGCCGCGACGATCCCGGCGATCTCCCGTTCACGAGTGCTTTCCTCAGAGAGACCCCAGCATACCTGGATGATGGATCGGACATCAGCACCGGACGTGACGAGAAAGTCGACTTCGTGCTTGCCGTCTTTCCAGTAGTACATTTCTGCGTCCTCTTGTTTCAAGGCGAGGAACACGACGTTTTCAGCCATCTTTCCAAGATCCCTCGTGGTCTTGAACGCGACCTGGTTCCGCAAGCCATTATCAACCACGTAGAACTTCTTGTTCTCGTGGAATTGCCTGAGTTGCTTGTATGAGAACAGCGGGAGCGTGAACACCATGAAGCTCTGCTCCAGGTAGGCAAGGTATTTCTCGACCGTGTCGACGTGAACGGCCAATGCACTGGCAATTTTGCGCATGGAAAACTCCCGGGTGAAATTCGTCATCGTGTATTGCGCTACCGCGGTTAACTTGGCGACGTCGACCGCGTGCCTCGACGCGATGTCCCTCGCGATGATGTCCCCGAAGAGCAGCGTCAGTATCTGCCTCGTGACGAGCGGATCGCTGTTATGCACCTCGGGAAAACCACCCTGGGCCAGGTACCGTTCGAGGTACCCGTTGATCCGCGGCAACGATCGCTTGATCGCCGCGGGATCGAAATCATCCCAGCCGTTGGCGACAAGCGCTTCCCGGAACGAAAATGGGAGGAGCCTGAAGGTCAGGTGACGACCAGTGAGCAATCGTCCAACATCCTCGGTGATCAACGATGCCGTGGATCCCGTCACGAAGATGTGCTTGAAGCGAGAGGTGTCGTAGAAGCCGACGACCCATTGCTGCCACCCTGGCTTTTCTTGCACCTCGTCGAGAAACAAGTACATCACGTCTGGCGCGGCGACGTAGATGGCCTTCTCCAGCTCGTGAAAGCCGGTCGCCTTGACGACCACGTCGTTGAAATTCAAGAACACGATCTGCTCGGGCGGAATTCCATCATCAATTAAGACTTTGATCACTTGAAAAGCGAGCGTGGTTTTTCCGCAACGACGAACACCGATGATATCCTTGACATGACGTGCCTTCATACTTGCTTTTATATCGCTTAGCGTCGTTCGCGGTACCCAGGACGATGGAAATCGCCAGGACGCGGCCCACCAGGGGTTCCACGTGCGGATGGCGCCAAGCAGTGCATCCTCCATGAGGTCACTACGCTTCTTTGCTTTATAAAGTTGTCCACGATCCTGGACGAAAACTATTCAAAATCAATCACTAGCGTGATCAGCCTTAAAAGGCAAATAAAAAGTCGAAATCATCATCATGCTTGTTACGGATAAATCGTCCTCTTTCCAATTATTGGCCGTTATTTTCCAGGCAATATTTTTTTCTTAACCTTGATGTATTGCATGAAAAATGCAACACATATAATTAACAACACATGTCTGCAGAAGGTGGATTTACGGCTTTCAATTAGAAGATAGCAGTGAAAAACGTGTCTAAGAAGGATAACAACGACGAAGCCATAAAACGCAGGATAAAGGATCATTGGGACGATGATTCCAAGAGGTACCAGGAAACACACGAGATCTCCGCGGACGTCGTGCATTTAGGGCCAAACTGCCCGACTGAGGAGGACATGCACATCCTAGGTGACGTGCGGGGGAAGAGCATCATCGAGATGGGCTGTGGCGGGGGCCAATGTTCCATCGCACTCGTCAAGCGCGGCGCGACCTGCACGGGCGTCGATTTCTCCGGAAGACAGCTAGACTACGCTCGAACCTTGGCGAAAAAAAGCCTCGAAGCAGGCCAACTAAAGCGGATCCAATTTATCCAGTCGGATCTCGAGCACATGGACGCTGTTCCCGATAACGCTTATGATATCGGCTTCTCAGCTTTCTGCTTCGACTGGATTCAAGACTTCAAGAAACTATTCGCCGGTATCCGTTGCAAGTTGAAAGCCGACGGTTTCTTGGTGTTTTCAATCGGGCACCCGTTTAGTAAATGCCTGGACGACCAGTGGGACGGCCAGCTTCCCCCGAAGCTCAAGTACGCGTACTTCAAGAGGGAGGAGTGGGAGAACGACTTGCAAGGCCGTGCCATCCGCTACCGCCTTCCCACGCTCGGAGACTTGGTCGGTTACTTGGCGGATGCCGGGTTCCAGGTGGACAAGTTGCTGGAACCAGAGCCGGTAGATGACAAGGCATGGAATTTTTGCAAGGACTATCCCCCGGAAGTGGGCCGCTACGTGCCGACCACGCTTATCATCAAGGCCACCATCAAGAAATAAATCAACTTGTTTTTCAAGAAACGCCGTTTTTAAACGAACCACGTTCACTCACGTGGCGCGCTTGAAGTTATCCTGGAGATGTTGCGCCGGTAGAACGACGTAGACGCCCGTAGCCGTCGCGCTCGGCCTGGCCGTCGCGTCCGTTCCCTCGTGGAGTGAAGCCTCGATGGAAACGTCCAGACCTTTGTTGGCACGCTCCTTCGATTCCAGCACGCGGGCCCTGATGAAATGGACCTTTCGCGCGTTCACGGGTTTGTGGAACTGCACGCTCAAGGACTTGGTCATGCCGAACTGGTGATGGACGTGGTAGGATGCATAGGCGAGGATCTCGTCGAACATCAGTGCAATGATGCCGCCGTGCGCGTATGCAGGAAACCCGCAATAGTTATCGCCTACGATGTACCGGGTGACGACCTCCGGCTCGCCGGGTTTTCCGTAGAACCGCATCTTCATGCCGACAGGATTGGTCGGGGAACACCCGAAGCACACGTGCTCAGATGCGGGTAAAGGAAAGTCCCGGATGACTTCTACATGGCCTTGCTGCAAGAGGTCATCGACGCTAGCTTTCTTGTCCATGGTGGAAAAGAAGAGAATTTACCGTTTAAACCTTCACGTTCCGCACGAGATGGACCACCTGGGAAGAATTCGCAAAAATATCATATCCCGAAGAGGATGATGGCCAATCCAGACCCCGCGATCAGGTACCCCGCGATCGCGTGTACATACTGTTCTAGTACCTTCACGCGCAAATGCATGAGCCCTTTCGATGCCAGGAACACGAAACTCATCATTATAACGAGCGTGGCGATGCAGAACAGGAAGGTGACCAACGCGATGCCGGCCCAGTTGAACGAAATGGCCTCGTACATGACCAGCGGTATGAGGGGCTCGCAAGGGCCGAGCACGAAGACGATGAAGAGCGTCCAGACAGTTAATTCCTTTCGCGAGCGGGTGTGGACGTGTACATGATCCTTGCCATGCACGTGTTCGTGGACATGCTCGTGCACGTGGTCGTGATCGTGATCCAGCTCGTGCGGATGGTCGTGATCGTGGTGCTCGTGGTGATCGTGTTGCGGATGTTCGTGCGCGTGCCCGATGGTTTCCTCGTCATGGTGTTCCGGTGCGGCCGCGTCGCCAGCAGCTACATCGTGTTCGTGCTCGTGGTCGTGCAAGTGCAAGTGGGCATGCGTGTGCGTCTTGTTCTTGATACCGTGATATAAGCCCCATGTCCCGTAGACCAGGCCGAAGATGATGAGTGACCACGACGCGATTTCGCCGCGCGCGCTTTCCACCCCGACCAGTGGATCCAGCGCGATGCCGAGAAGCAAGCCGGCCATGCCGATCAAGACCGAACTCAGCACGTGCCCGATGCCACACGCGAGAGTGACCATCATGGTTTTTTTCAAAGGCCAATTGCGCGATTTCCCGAGCACGATGAATGGCAGGTAATGATCAACACCGACAACCGTGTGGAAGGTACCCAACGACAAAGCTGTGATAGCAATGACCTCCAAGCTCATGAGTACTTGATGGTGTAGTCCCCAATAAATCATACTAGAAATCGAAAAAGTATGATTTTTCAAGGAGTAATACTATGACTATGATTAGTATGATCCCCGAATTTTCCGCGCGCATCATGCGCAAGGTCTTCGAGAAGAGCCGTTACTCGTTTTCACGCGTGCCAGAACTACGATTTTCCTCGAATTTTGGCATTTATGTCCACGTGCCGTTCTGTCACTCGAAATGTGCTTTTTGTCCATTTTACAAGGAAATCTATAGTGCCGAGGAAAAGCAAAAGTACATTCACGCGATGCTCGACGAGATCAAGAACACCAAGCTGGAGGGGACCGCCCAATGGATGTATTTCGGGGGCGGCACGCCAAACACCCTCGCCATTGACGACTTGCGACAGATCCTCGCGGCATTCCGCGAGAAGGTTCGCTTGACGAGCATTGGCATCGAGCTTCTACCATCGATCTTGCATGATGACTACCTGGCAGGGCTCCAAGAATTAGGTTTCACAAAGGTAAGCATCGGAGTAGAAAGTCTCAGCTCGATGGTCTTGAAAGATGCAAATCGCCCCGTGATACCTCCAGAGCGTGTACAAGGCATAATCGAAAAGGCACGCGAGCATCACCTCCGCAGCAACGTGGACATGATGGTCGGAATGAGCGGCCAAAATGAGAGGGGCTTTGCACGCGATGTTGACCAACTTGCCAGCATGAATCCGGATCAAGTCACGATCTACCCGTACATGGCCATCCGGGGAGTACCACGGCCTGAAGTGGAGAATGATGAGCAATTCGAATGGATCGAGAATGCCGCGGTACAATTGAAGGAAAGAGGCTTCGAACGACACACGGCCTGGGTTTTTTCCCGCGATTCGGATCTATACGACTCATCCCGCGATGAGCTCGTGCAAGATTACGCGGGTTTCGGCCCTGCAGCTTTCTCGACCTTCGGGGATTGGAAGGTGGTCAATCCGGATCTCGGACGGTATTTGTTCATGCATGCAGCGGGTGAGCGGCTAGGTTTTGTTGGAAAAAAGTCAGTTGCGACCGAAGATTGGCGTGTTTTCGCGCGAATCTTGTATGATCTCCGTGCAGACTTCCCTCGCTCGATGCCAGGATACATCAAATCATATATCGCGACTTTAAAGCTAGCAGGATATATAAACAAGGAAGGATTGACGCAAAAAGGCGTGCGCCTCGCATCGTATCTCACGAAAGCGGTCGTGGAGGCTTTACCCTATCCCTTGCAAACTCGCGCATCGGTTGATAATTATGATGCCTACCTCGCATATCCTACGAGTTTTATCGGAGCCAGGTTACAAGATTCCTGTGAACCAGCAACTAACGAGCATTCCATCCACACAAGCACATAACGCATAAAATACTTTAGCGTACCCGTTGAATTAACGCGGGATCTTTTCTTTTCCCGGGGGAGATCCCAGGAGAATATGTCAGTGAAGCAAGGAATCTTCCATGCTCCATCTTGATGAGCTTGCACGCCGCACAAGATAATGTCGAAAACACGCGGATCCCAGAAAATAGGAGACGGTTCGAGGGACGGGCTAATTAAATCGATGACAGCGAATGACGGGCGCAATATATAAATAAGCGTTTGCTGCATATTTAACTTGCCTCGTGGATCGATGAATTCTCACGAGTATCTTGACAAGACACCTCACGGCACCAGATCTCGACAAAGCATTTGGCTACCTTGAGAGACGCGGGGGCGTCGAAGGGCAGCGACGTCCCCGTCGTCCGTTTTTCCCGCTGCTGCGATCCCGTGCGATCCGTGATCCGACCGCCGGACAATTATTTATGCTCCCGCGGGAAGAGATGACACGCGACAAAGGATGTATTCAGAGAAGGACATGGATCGCGTCACGATCACGATCCCGAAGGACTTCCTGGCAGAGCTGGAGAAGTATTGCAAGGAGAAGGGCACCAAACGGTCCGAGGTGGTGCGGGATGCCTTGCGCGAGTTCTTGAAGAAGGAGGCGACGCTCCGGCCCGACACGTTCGAGGACGGGTTCCTCGTCATCGCGTTCAACCACCACCAGAAGGGTTTGCTCGATGAACTCACCGAGATCGAGCACAACGCCGGCATCCACATCTACTCGACCATGCACGTCCATGTTTCCGAGGAGAACTGTTCCGAGGTCATCGCACTGCGTGGCGAAGTCAAGAGCGTCTTGTCATTCGTGGAACAAGTCAAGGCAATCAAGGGCATCCTGTTCTGCGAGCTCGTGCCGCTCTACGCGTTCCCTCGCGGCGACGACCACGATGATAGCATGCATGCGCGGGCACACGACCACCCGCCCGTGCACGGGTCAAGGTAGGCACGTGCCCGGGCACCCGGCAGGCAAAAAACCATTTTCGCGTGTTATAAGGATACATGCGGCTCGATGCCGAAACCTAGAAAAGCATTGCACCCCATGTCTATCCAATGGATCTAACCCCTACCCAGGCACGCGCGGCCGTGGACGCCGCCATCGAGTCCAAGTTCAAGAAAGAGCGCAAGAACGCGTTGAAGCACGTGGCGATCGCGATCGATGACGTGAAAACCACGAGGCACGCGGTCAAGAACGTTAACTCGGGAGTCGATGATGTCGTTGGCGAGGATGATGTGAACCATGCCGATGTGTTCATCAACGCCATGCTCGGCAAGATAAACGAGTTTCCCGTGCCCGAGGGCCACGAGAGCCGGGTATCCCACGAGATGTTGGAAGCCATTCACGGGTTTTGGATCGACGTTGAAGCATCGTTCAAGGAGCAAGGGAAGAAGTGGCATGGGGCCGAGTATAGGACGGTACTGCGACCATTCGAGATGACCGTGGAAAGCGTGATGAAGCACAACGCGAAACTTGCCGAGTTCTTGAAGAAAAACTACGAGAAGGTTGCGCTCGCCGAGGGGATCAAGGACAAGATATCGGCACTAGAACTCGCCGAAGGAAAGACCAAGGCATGCCAGAAGCGGTTCGACCCTATGAAGGAACGAGCAAAAGAAATCGAGGAAAACATCAAGAAGGAACGGGCCAACGTGCAGCGGCTAGAAGGGAGCGAGCTCCTCGGGAACAAGGATCAACTGCTTGGGGAGGCAGACAGCGCGAAGCAGGCGGTGCAGTCGATGCTGAGCAAGATGGAGAAGAGCTTGCGCATGTTCAGGAACGCCTTGGACAACGACCGGTTCTCCTTGAGCGGCATCTCGCGGCATGAGGTCGATGCCTACTTGACCGACTTGTTCGCCAGCTTGATAAAGGACGGGGTGGAACACCCGCGGCTCAACGTCATCCTGGACAACTTGCTCTCGTACCTGGACGCCCAGGCCCAGATGAAGGAGGACAAGAAGGAGAAGGCCGTGGCCAGCATCGAGGCGATGCGCCGCGGGAAATCGCTGGATGTTTCGATGAAGGCCTACATCGATCTGCAAGACAAGATAGCTGGCTTGGAACGGGAGATCGAGCGGCAAGCGCTCGCACGCGGCATCGATGATGCCGGCAGGCGGATCCGCGACTTTTTGAGCCAGCAAGCAGCCTTGGAAGCCGACATCTCCAAGGAGGAGAGGCATTTTGCCACCTCGCGCAAGGAGATGGATACCTTGCAGCGGGAGATAGAACAAGATATTACATCCTTGAATGGCGAAGAAGTTCGCATCGTGCTGGGTTGAAATGCCGAGAGAGCAAGCATGCGGGGGCGAAAGGCGAGACGAGAGCGGCCGTGTTCGAGGACATCCGGGATATCAAGATCCACGACGATTACCCGACGCCAGAGCCAAGCACGGGCGAGGCGCTCGTGAAGGTGCACTGCTGCGCCATATGCGGCACGGACGTGAAGAACTGGACGTCCAAGATCTACCAGACGCCCATCATCATGGGACACGAGTTCGCCGGCGAGGTGGCACGACTCGGGCCTGGCATGGAGGGCTCGGGATTCAAGCCAGGCGACAAGGTCGCGGGCATCAACGTGCAACTCGACACGTCCAATGATTTGCGGGGCCTGGGCATCTTCAAGAACGGCGGCTTCGCCGAGTATGTCCTGGTTCCCCGGGACTTCCTGTTCCACATCCCCTCCTCCGTGACGCCCCTGGATGCCACCATGATCGAGTCTTTTGCCGTGGCGGTCCGGGCGCTGAAGTGGGCAAGGCTGCAAGGCGAGAGCAACATCGCCATCATGGGTGCCGGGAACATCGGGCTGACCACCTTGTCTTGCTTGCGGGCTGCGGGGTTCCCGCGAGGCGGCCACTACATCATGGTGATGGAGCCGGGGGCGTTCCAACAAGCCAAGGCTAAAGAGCTCGGCGCCACCGAGGTCATCCGCCCGAGCACTGCCGTGGCACGCCGGTTCTTCAAGGAACACGGGGAACCGGATGCCGTGTTCGAATGCTCCGGGATCGAGGACGGGTTGCTGCTGGCCATGGACGTGGTCAAGCACGGCGGGGATATCATCGTTGAATCTGTCCAGAAAGGAAGGATATCATTTCCCGTTTTCACGCTGAGCTCCAAGGAGATCGCCATGCGTGGCTCGCTGTCCCACGACCGGCAGGACATCGAGGACGCGATCGCCCTCGTCGCGGCGAAGCAGGTGAATCCCGCCGCCATCATCTCCGGCGTCGTCAAGCTGGATGACATCCAGGCGGCGTTCGATCGGTACTTGGATCCATCGAAGCGGGATTTCGTCAAGCTGGTCGTGCAAATCGCAGAATGAAGGCAGCCTCTTCGGTCACTCGGTATGGCCTTGAACGGAGCCGATGATCTTGGCCCCGTCGCTGATGCAAACCTTGTAGACCTTGCCACCCGCGGCGGCAATGGCTGCTGCCACCTTGTCTTGCACCTTCCTCGAGTCACACAAGGCGAACATGGTCCCGCCGAAGCCGCTGCCGTTGATCTTCGCCCCGGCAGCGCCCGCGTCGGTGGCGGCTTTGGCCATGTACGTGATCTTGTCGGTCGAGACGCGGGAATAATCGCGAAGGTAGGTGAAGTGCTGGTTGACCAGGTCACCGATGGCCGCGATCGAGGGCCTCTTCGACGTGAAGATGTCGAATGCCTTTTTCGTGATGATGCCGTTCTGGAGGTTCGCATAGACGAGCGGGAAGTTCTTCTTCAGCTTGAGGCCGGCGGACGTGTTGGCAGAGACGAATTGTTCGTTGCAGAATTCTGGAGCAGTGATCTGGAAGCCGGCCATCAATGACTTGACGCTGGCAACCTGGCCCTCCACGCTGGCGCGCAGTCGCTTCAAGTCGTCGACGGTCTGCTTTTTCTGGAGCGAGTCGGCGAGGACGACGAGCATCCCCTCGGGAACTGGAAGCCGCTCGATCGTGAAATCGTGGCGGACGAACAGCACCCCGCCCACGCTGCTCGTGACGTGGTCCATGAAACCGCCCGCCTCGCCGAACTCGACGATCTCGGCCTGGTTCGCCCACCTGGCGCGCTGGAGAGGGTCGACCGGCTTGCCCGAGAACAAGTGGGCCAGCAGGTTGAGCCACGCGACGATGAGGGCCGACGAGCTCGACGCGCCCGCGTTGATCGGCAAGGTGCCCGTGATGCGCGCCGTGAAGCCACTATCAATGACGATTCCCGCCTTCTTGAGCACGTTGATGGACGACGCGATGTAGTCCCGCTTCCCCTGGTAGGCGAGGGGCACGGCGATATCCACTACACGGGTCTCGTGCATATCGGGCATCTCGATGGTGATCTTCTTGTCATCGGGCTCGTGAAAGCCCGAGAACTCGATGGAGATGCCGAGATCGATGGACGCGGCGATAACGGGGAAATTAAGGTAGTCCTGGTGCTCGCCAAAAAGACAAATGCGGCCGGGGGCAAAAGAAACCGAGCCTGGCTTGATGCTCGTCATGTATCGATCACTTGACAGAAGCTCGTAGAACAAGCCATGATGGCAGCGCCATGAAATATCTTTTTAGGTTCCTCAGCACGCAATGAAAACTCCGAAGTGGTCATTAGGGGCGTAATCGGCTAATAACCAGTCTTTTTTTACCCAAAGGCGATCCATGAGCATTCACGTATCTACCAGCAATGTTGAAAAAATCCCATTATCAGACCAGGAGAAACGATAATATGGAAAAACTCGTCTACCGCGGTAAATCCAAGGACGTGTACGAGATAGCGGAAGGCAAGCATGCCGGGAAATACCGGCTCGTCTTTACCGACAGGGGAACAGGTTACATCGAAAACGGAAAGGTCGTTTTCGACCCAGGATACGACAACGTGGTGGGGGAAATCCCGGGGAAAGGTGCCGTCGCGTGTAAATTCGCCACCCATTTCTTCAAACTCCTCAAGGAGAAAGGCGTCCAGTCGCACTACATCGATTCGGTCGGCGACAACCAGATGATAGTCGAACCTGCCGTGCCTATAAGCAAGCCCGAGGAGGCACCGGAATACACCGGTACCGCGCCCTTGCAGAACCTGGAATTCACGTGGCGCAACAACGGGCAAGGGAGCTTCTGGCGCAGGTACCCCTTCATCCGCCCCTGCAAGAACTTGAACTGCGTGGTGGAAGCCTGGACCAAGGGAAAAACGGACGTCCTCATCACGTTCGAGTCGCTCGAGGCGGCTGGCGTGATGACGGCGGAGGAAATCACCCACGTGAAGTCAATGGTAAAGAAAATAGCCGACGTGGTGACGACGGACGCTGCCTCCAGGGGGTTGCACGTGATCGACGGGAAATTCGAGCTGGGGCGCATCAAGGGGGGCGACGGCAGGATCCTCTTGATAGACGAGATCTCCCCCGACGTCTTGAGGGTGTGCCGGGGGTATGCCCCGGACGCCGCCGGAGACTGCAGCATCCATAATAAGTGCATCGAAACGAAATACGTCGACGGGAAGCTCACTATCGTCGCGAAAAATCAATTGACGGCGAAAGAGCTCGAAAAGATATACGTGATGTGATTTTACCATGGTTCGATAGATTTCTTCACATCTTATTTAAACGCGTGATGAACAATCTTTTTTTGATCGTCGTATTTCTAAGGATCGAGACAAAGAACGATCTCCCGGCATGCGTACTCGTGAAATGTCGATGCCAGCAAAGGCATCGTGAGCCGTGTTCCCACTTGCGCGGAGGTAATCAAGTGGTTACGATGCGGGCCTGCTAAGTCCGTGGGAGAATATTCTGCGAGGATTCCTCGCAAAAATCCACATCCTGCGAGGGTTCGAACCCCTCCCTCCGCGTTTCTTTCCCTTTTTTGCAGCCTGGATATCGCTATGCCTCGACGGGGGCTTTTTTTGTTGCTATCCGGTTTTTATACCTCGGTAGCGATCAATCACGCATGGATCCAAACGCCTTCTTGCGGAAGCTGCGCGTCGCGGGCTTGTACACGTTCTTCGGGAACACGTTCGCCCAGCTCGCGTGGTCGCTCTTCTCGGCATTCGACTTGTTCTATATACTCGGCGCGGGCGCCTACAAGCACCCGGTTTTCGCCATCCTTGCCATCATAATGGTGCTTGGCTTCACGCTCATGTTTCTCGGGGCGCTGCTGCAGCGGAAGGTCAAGAAACCCGCGATCGACGATGCGAAGCTCGGCGACAGCGCCGCGTTCTACGAGCAGCAGAAGCAATACGCCGAGCCGGAAGCGGCGGGTAGTGGCGGGAAGAGCAAGGCAACCTTCAAGTTCTTCGGCGTGGCGCTGGCTTTCTTCGCCGCGACCGCCGGCATGTACGTGCTCTGGGACTACCTCCCAGAGAGCTGGGTTGCTATCCTCTACCAGGGGTTCTACCAGTACGCGATCGCCTTCGGTGCCGTGGCTGTCGGGTTCCTCGTCGCGCTCGTCGTGGGCAACGTGAACGAGGACGTGTGGCGGCTCTACATCGCCGGGTACCACGTGCACGAGAGCGTGATCGGGCTTTACTTCACGTGCGTCGGCGCCCCGATGCTCGCGGGCGGGATGTATGGACTCGAGTTCTGCATCGGCATGGCCTTCATCGTCGCTGGGATCTTCCTCGTCGGGCGGGACTGGAAGGACGTCGTGCAAGGCAACATCCTCGTCCACAAGTCGCGGGAGCCCGACTACGACGAATACATGCGGCTCAAGTCGAAGCGGGGATCCATTATCACGTGACCGCACTTTTTTTGAGGCGCGCACGCCTCATCATCTTGCATCGAAAGGCAATGGTTGGTTCGCGAGGCTGATCGAATTCTATGGATGAAAGGATAGAAAAAGTTCTCAAGATGGATTATATCAAGGAGGAATGGCTCGTGCTCGAGATCGTTGGGGCCGAGCTCGCGACGATGAAAACCGAAAAAGTTTTGGACGAGAACGTGGTTCGAGACGTGACGCGGATGGTGATGTGCTTGTTCATCGTCGGCGGTATCCTCGTGCTGATCGCATTCGTCCTCGAAGGCGCAGGAATCACCATCCCCGGCGGGGGAGATTCCGGGGAACCGTCGAGCGCCGCGGGCGCGCCTATCTTCATTGCGGTGGTGGCGCTCTTTATCGGGGCGTTCTACCTCATTTTCTTGATCGTCAAGAGGGATCTCCACACGCACATCATCGCTGACAAGGCCAGGGGAACGATTGAAGTCCAAGAACGGTTCAAGAACCGCGAACGAAAGCCGAGAGTGACGGTCAACCTTGCGGATGTAACGCGGCTCGAGTACAAGTCGGAGGAGGTCTACAACTCGGACGGGCCGAACTATAACGAGACCGGGATCTTCGCGCTGGACAAGAACGACCAGCCGACGAAGTTAACATGGTTCGGGGGCGTGCTCAAGTTAGAAGCTATCTTGCGCCACTTCAACGCGTGGCTCCACGGCAAGGAGGTCGGCCCGGTGATTCATCGGGAGCAGATATGAGTCAACATGGAGCACATGATGCTCACAGCGAAGCGGGGCTACTGATCAGTTCCAGTTATGTTAGATAAAGTTGGACACGGCAGGGATGATATCCGGCTTTAAATGCCGGAATCAAGCGAAATCCAGCATCATGACATCGCGCGTGAGAACTGGCATCGCCGCGTCGATGATGGGCGCGTGCACCAATGCGATGCGGCGAAGGGATTCGGCAAGTGAGATCACGTGCACCAGGACGTCGGGAGGCCTTTGTTTTGGACGAACCCCGCTATCACGGGAATCCGCGTGAATCTCGAGAGTCGCATGTTCTTTACATGTTATATGAAACAACTATTTAAGTGGAGATATTCTATTACATGACTCGAGATCAACGCGAGGCAAACACCATGGAAATCGCCGAGTTGTCGGAGTTAAAAGCTGTGGAACGCTCTTTTGGCACCCCAAGTGCGCAAAAGATAATTCAAGTCTTGGCTTGTTGGGAAACGGTTACAGTTAAGCTGCTCAGCGAAATCACCGAGCTTAGCGAGAGCCAGGTTCATGCCACGCTTCAAAGCTTGATCGATGCGGATGTAGTGAAACGGGAGAGCCGGGGTAATTATGTGCTATCAGATTCCCCCTTTGCACGAGAATTAAAGGTCGCATATGATGCCCTTCTCGAACGGGTCATCGGGAAGTTCATGTATAACCTGACGACTCGCCTCGACGACATGCCACCTGATGAGATCTCCACGCGGCTGGATTACATGCTTAAAAGATGGAAGCCCATCATGGAAAAACTCTTTCGATCGAAGCTTTCCTCGCTGGCGGAGTACATCATCGACCGGTATTGATCCGGCTCGAATAGATCGATAGATCATGTGTGCGAGGGGGATCATCTGGTATGCCGTGGTCAAGCGACAAGTTAAACACGAAAATCGAGCAAAGTCGAAAGAAAATCTCGTCATTCCTCGGCACGCGCCCCGAAGCACCTGTCTTTCTCTGCACGCAGGCTGAACTCATCGCGCGAGTGAAGGACGAATTATTATCGGGCGGAACGCCGGAGGACAAAATCACCTTCCTTGAAAAACACATATTCCCGCTCCTGCTCGGAAAATACTTCAAAAAAACTGCAGAGGTCTGGCTGGTTGAAGGTAAGGGTGATTCCGATTCGATCTTGGTTCACGAATTGCTGCATTCTATCCAAACATGTAGTCCGAAACGAGAAAACATTTGCGATTACCTCACGTATCGAATCACGAACGACCAGACGATCATGGATGAAAAACTCCTGTCAGAATGGAAGGAGATTGAACGGGCGCACGGGCTCAAAGGGATCAAGGCACGGTTCCTTTCCCCCGGAGATTGTGAAGATTTCTTTTAAAATAACCGCGCATCAAGCGCGGGCCTCCATCGTGATCTCCCTCATGATTGCGCGGGGAGGAGGCCAGCCCATCGACATTCAAGGTGGCTCTATGAGCTGGTGGTAGAATCACAATTCATCAATCATGCGTTTCGCATGTTTACGAGAAAAAGAACATGTTTATTTTTTTTATAAAAGATCATGACCAGGAACGAACATAAGAACAAGATTTTATGTAAATTTGTACTTTCTTAAAATATCATCTATTTCTTCTTTATATTCATCATCCGCGTGCTGGTTATCTCTTGTATTATGCAAATCATCGATTATTTGCCTTGAAAGATCGATCTTGTTCTTGTCAAATCCGAGAAATGCCGATCCATAGAATCTATCGTTATTCTTAAAGAAGATAATAAAAATTGACTGTACGCTTATCTTCCTCGGCTAAGGAATCTTGAACCTTCGTTAGGAATTGGTTGGATTCCGCGATTGAACGACACGTGACATCGGATTGCAAGAGGGGAAGAGTCTTTATCTTGTTAAAGACGATATGACTGATCCGTATCTTCTTTGGAGCCCCCATGACGTGCTCAGCCCTTCAACTCATTTTTTTGGAGCATGCTTGAAATACAAGGTAAGAATCTCGGCCCATATATTTATACTCTTCCCGATCAAGGGTTCGATATCGTTTCGCCAGCTCAAAGGGAGATTCCAGTCTCGTCGTGCTCACCCAATTAACGATCAGCCCCGCTGTTTATCGGGAGCAGATATGAGCCAACGTGGATCGGGTTCCCGAATTTCACATCAAGGGATCACACGCTCGTGCATCTTAAACGAATATTATAATTGATGTGAAGCCAGGCATGAATCATTGCAGTCCAAGGTTAAGATTCCCGCCCTGGAATCGTGCGAATTGACTTTTGTCGGAAAATGAGGACACGGGAATGATATCACCACCCAAATACATTCCGGATGTCTTCACTCTATGATGACAAGTTTATAATCGAGAGAAAGATTGTGTGTCTATGTCACGATAACCGACATGTATAAAACGTAGCAATAATATTGACAAATTAAGGCTAGAGACCAATTTGAGCAAAAAAACCGTAGCCCGAATTCCGCCCGCGCAGCAAAATGCTGAGAATTGCGAACCGATAAATGAACTGACTGAAGCCATGATGACCGCGGAATCCATGGAAATTGATTGGGACTCGACCTGCGAAAAATGTCTCGGCAAAATGGTGAAGCGCCGCGTGATCGCACCGGAAGGGCCGAAGATGGTCATGCAGTGTACACGCTGCAAATTCTTCCACGACATTAGTAAATAATCCGATGATCGTCTCGTTCAGCTACAGTTTCTTCATTGCCGCTGGCAAATTTATCGATCCCGATATTAGTAAATAACCCGATTCAATAGAGCTCAAACCAATCGAATCGCGGCTCGGACCGCGACCGCGTGGTTATGTATTCCTTCCATGGCCCCCGAGCGAGCTCGCTGATGTCGTGGGCAATTACATGGTACGATTCCTTGTCCCTCCGGACTTTTCGCGACCAGGAACCGCTTTTTAAGGGCGGCCTCGAATCTATCGTAGCCCTCGATATCCTTTTGGAATTGCGCCATGCTATTCTTGGCTGGATCGATCAAAGTCCAAGACGATGACTGCTCGATGGCGGTGATGAGCTCGTTGAGGGTCGTCCTCTCGATGATGCCTTGCGGGAGTATCAAGCCATCCTTGTCCACTATCTTGAAATTGACCTCGTTCTTCGAGAAATCGACGCCGATGCACGCCGCGACGAGATCCGATTCGAGAAATGCTCTCGTCTATGACGAGACGATGCTCCAGATGATCGATGATGATTGCTTGGGCTAATTGCTTGGGCTAAAGTAGGTGAGGGGAATCCTTAAGAACGGTTCTCGGTATACCTATTTACTGATCTAAAATCAAGGTGAAGGGAAAAATGGAACGAAAAAAAGCTATTCTTCTTGTCTCGTGTTTTTTTCTTTCCTTCTCTATAGCATTTCCCTTGCTTCAAGACGACCGGAAGAGCAAAATGATGTTTGATGAGCTAAACAAGATTGAAGACGCCGCCGTATATACTGAGGATTTTAACGATGGCCTAGCTCAAGGCTGGAATGTATCGGATGGCAATTGGTTGGTCTTGAACAACCGATACGAAATAAGTGTGCCACAAGGTGGGGGAGGCCGTACTTATTACCAAGGTCAGCAATTTACAAATTATAGCTTCGAAGGGAAAATGTATCTGGATTATGGTTGGGAAGTATCTCTTCTGTTTAATATTCAAGAGATCATTGTTGGTGGTGGAAAGTATTATCAGGTAATATGTGCTGTTGATGGCATTTGGATGCGCGAGGTGGCTGGTACCAATGAACCAGTTGTGGTGCACGTGGGATCCTTTAGCACGGGTAAGTGGTATTCATTCAAGATAACCACGTCTGGCACAAATATGTCTTTTTACTTGAACGACACACTCCAATTTTCATATACAACCTTGATATACACCTGGGGATATATCGGCTTGCGGACGGCAGGGCTTATAGCTACGAGATGCTATTATGACGATATTTCAGTAACTAGTATGAATGATTCACCCACGATTACCCACCCGGTGGATCTTCAATATTTTCTAAGTCAGACAGGGAACTCAATTAGCTGGACAGTTACCGATTTAAATGTTGGATTGGCGAGTTACACGATCTATCGAAATGATTCTTTGATCGCGTCTGGGCCATGGACGAGCGGATTGCCGGTAACGAGAAACGTTGATGGCTTGGCGATAGGCTCCTACAACTACACGATCGTGGCAACCGATGGTCTCGGTGGTTCGGTGCAAGATACGGTGATCGTGAACGTGCTAAATGTAGCTCCCACGATCACGCATCCGAGCGACATATCCTATGTTGTTGGCTTAACGGGCAACCAGATATCGTGGATCATCACGGATGCAAGCACGGGAACGAGAGGCTTCACTTTATATCGAAACGGCATCTTGATCGCGAGCGGATCGTGGGCGAGCGGCGTACCGGTCATGAAAAACGTGGACGGCCTTGCAATCGGTTCGTATAATTACACGATCGTGGCCATAGATGGTTTAGGTGGCTCGGTGCAAGATACGGTGATCGTGAACGTCACGAGTCCCGCGCCGCCAGTCACGGGTTTTGATAATCTCGTGATGCTGTTATGCTTGCTGGGTTCTGTAGGACTCGTGGGTTATCTCATCAAAAAAACGGAGGAAAATGCAACCCGAACGAAATGAATAAGATCTTTTGTTCAATCGAAGTGATTTCTATGGAAACCAAAAAATTATTCTCAGGCTTGTTTTATTTGGTCTCTACTATAGGCATAATCTTCAGCATCGTGTCATTTTTTGTTCCGTATGCAAGAATGGAGGTTGTAAAGGATATAATTGGCGGTATGCCTCCTACCTACACTTCCGAAGTGATAGATGCCAACCTAGGAACACAACAAATAAACTTTTATATTACAATTGCTTGCCTCTTCGGAGGGATTTATTGCATTGCAAAACGAGGAGGATTGCAGTATCTCCTATTTGTAATCGGAATTGCACTCATTATATTAGCATCATTAGCGATAGTCGGCGTGAACGAATATGCTTCTGTAATGGAAACAGAATACGGTTATTTTGGCAATTATGAACCGTTTGAAGCAGCGGTGGGAACGGGTATCATAACTCAAATGATATCTGGGATTGTTTTCATTGCAGCACCTGTGTTTTATATATTGAAGGAAGTAGGCCCGCTGCGATCCACGCAGCCCACCACGGCAGGATCCACTAATGAACATTGAGTACATGTAGGATTGATGATAATCCCATAATCACGATTAGAAACCAGAAAGGGATAATAGTTATGAAATAAATCAATCGATTGTAATAGTCTTAAAAAGGTATAAGGGTAAAATGGAACGACGAAAGATTCTCTTCTTACTTCTTTCTTGTTTTCTGGCACTTTGCTTGCTTCGAGATAATATCGCTAGGAAGAATGAAGAGATGTTTAATGTATTTGAAAAGATTGAGATGAATGCGCACGTTTCGGTATTTCAAGAGGATTTTGAAACCCGTACCGTAAACACTCTTCCCCCTGGTTTCTCGATCATCTATAACGGGGCAGGGAATGCGTACCAAGTCGTCACGGATAGTTATGCAAGCAACGGTTCGAAATCATTCACGGCACAAGGCGCGAGTAGTTGGTCGGCATACATCACGATTGCAGCAAACGTCTCAAATGACGTCTTGAACTTGACTGCATATTTAATGAGCGAGACACGAACTGACATCGTTTCTGGTGATTGGTCGGACATCCGTATCGGATTCACGAATCCGACTATCGGAATGTGGGGCACGTATTATGGTGATATCCGGTTCATGGATAATGGTTCAATTGCGTTGTTTGGAGGCCGTGATGGACCGATAAAATGGTTAACAACATGGAACGCATATCAATGGTACGAGATCTCGATCATAGTAAATAAGTCGGCCAGCACGGCAGACGGATACGTGGATGGCGTGTTCTACGGGAGTATCTTGATCGAAAGCGATCCATATAATATGAATTCCGTATATGTTGGAGCCGGCTGGACTGGAGTGGTGGGTTATGTCGACGATATCAAGTTGATCCACGCAATCAGTCAACAAATAGAGAATTCACCGACGATCACGCACCCGGCTGACATATCATACAATTTAGGTGCAATTGGTAATCAGATATCGTGGACCATCACGGATGCCAGCACGGGAACGACAAGTTATACAATATTCCGCAATAGCACATCGATCACGAGTGGATCGTGGACGAGCGGAGTGCCAATAACAGAGAGTGTTGAAGGGCTCGGTGTCGGCTCCTATAACTACACGATCATTGCTACCGACGGCCTCGGGGGATCAGTGCAAGATACGGTTATCGTAAAAATAGTATCCAATAGCACGCCGACAGACTGGCTACTGATGATATTTATAACTTCGGGAGTGGCTGTCATCGTTGTATTTGGGATGAATCTGACGCGAAAGAAAAGAGCGAGATCGAAGAAATCTAAAAAATCCATGGTCCTGCCAGCACCAGGGTGGAATATTCAACCTTTACCAAAGCAGCATTATGATCTTGACGAGCAAATCCGGTCCGACGCGAGTACAAGCAAGATAGAAGTAAAGGTACCGATAATCGATAAACAGAAGAACCCAGTTCCACTCGTATCCGATTATGTTGACAATAGAGTTGAGGAGACACCATCCCCATTTGAATACCAAAAACAAGATTCGTTCAAGTGCATCGCATGCAAAAAAACGTGTGCTGTTGAAGACAATGCTCCTTGCCCTTCCTGCACGAACTCCTTGTGCAAGCGTTGCGCCGGGGAAATCACCAAGTGCCCGGCTTGTGGATACGAGTACCCGATCCTATCAAACTCGTTCGTTAATAAGGATATCATCATCTTGTCCGACAAGGTTTCAGCAGCATTACTCGAGCTGTGGACGAAGCACAAGCTTGAAAAAGAGACTATCGACTCGACTTTTGATGTGTTCTGCTCCTTAAAGAGCGATACCGATCGATTAGCCCATCTGGATATGCTGGATGTACTATTTACCAATGACGTTCAAGATATAGATGATGTCAATGAAGGGGATGATCTTGACCAAGATGATGGCATCGAGGTGAGATTCGAGTGATGAGATATGCGATAGAACACAACTCGCTTGAATTTTTCATCAGGGATCATCCCGACCTAGAATCGAGATTGCGGAAGGAAATCGCAAAGATTATCCGGCCGGGCATCACATCCAAGGAGGAGATAACTTCGCGATTATTGAAGGATATTTATCTTGTCCGGGATATTCCGCATCTTTTGAATTCGAAATGGATAATGATCGAAGAGATCAAGACCAATCCAAACATTTATTCCACGCAAATAATACGCACGAGCGTTAAGCAATTGCAAGGGTGGTTCTGGCGTGAAAACAGCACGCACACCATCGAAACAGTTCTACAACGTGGAAATAGTAAAATTGTGTATGATTTACTTGAAAAGTATCCTGGTCTACCACTAAAATGGATACAGAATTTTACCCGGTTGAGCAAGGATCAAGTGTATGCAGCGTGCGGATTACTCCTCGGTTTTAACAAGATTTTCTACTTGGATCGGAACGGTGCCGTAGCGTGCGTTATACTCTCTCATAACGGCAATAAAGGTATGGAGAAGAGAGATCTTTCTAAAACTGGACTTTCAAAGTTATGTTTTATATATCCCTTGATAAAACCGTTCTTTCAAGTCAATCACTAGTTTTAGATGTGCATGCAATATTTTTTACTTGTTTTATAGATCGTGGAAACGGAGGCATTATTTGAAAACGGGACTGAAATAAACGCGGAAGTTCCTTGACGGACGTGAATTTCTTCCTCTAGCCCATTGCGCTAACATCATCAGATTTGAAACCATACACGGCTCGAATTTATCGTAGTGTAAAA
>JAUQYZ010000337.1 GCA_030587475.1 Candidatus Sigynarchaeum calidifontis | reverse complement strand
AAGAAACGACGCAACCAGCGGAAGTGTATCGAAGGCATAATCGGGATCGGCGAACAGCATCTCGGCTTGGAGCAAACTCGCGTCCGGGGTCTTGAAAACGTGAAAAAAGACACGCTGTTAAAAGCAATCTCGATGTTGTTCCTTGCAGTCGTGTCGGCCGAGACGGGGATGGACGACATGTATTTGAGGCCGACATATTTCTTTGGGTGAGAAGTTTAAAGAGAACGAGGTGTGAATTATTAGTTAGACAGACTCCTTATGTTTTTACAAGATGGATCGCACCTTATAATTAACGCTGATACGGTATGGGATATTGAAGGCGATACATGCACCGAACTTGAAGGTATTGATGGAGAGGGCCTACATTTACCAAATGATCTTCGAATTTCGAGAGACTGTGAATGGGTCATCTCTATTGATAAGCATTCTATCGATCACAAGTGCACGTTCTGGAGCGCGAAAACAAGCAAACAACAGTATAGCATTCCCAAAATGGCAAAAGTATTGGATTGGTCTTCAGCGGGGTTTTTCTGTTGTGTGGATGATGATAGAAATCTCTGGGCGATCTATCCCGATAAGGAATCAAATCGAATGATTCCTCTCTCCAGAAAATATTCTGATGAGGTATCAAATAGTAGGGTGAGTCCCGTGGAGATCGAGGGGCGATTCTATGTATTAGAGGAGCGAATAATCTGGTGTGGTGCCGTTTCTCTTGATGGAAAAATATTGGTTACACTGGATCTGAACGGCATTCTAGCTTTTTGGCGATTGGAATGACATCCCTTAGAACTCCCGCGACAAGGGGACCTTTGAAAAAGAAATTTTAAAGGAGACTTTTCCAAATCGGCTGCCTTGCTAATTGATATGCTTTCGCTGCATATTCTTCGACCATTCGATGAGTGTTGAAGTAACTGGCAAGATATATTGCGTGTTTCATCCTATTGCGCCAGTCATCGGGATTTTTCCGGTAGATTGGAATAATTTCATCTTGCAATTTTGTATAAAGGTCTTCTACGTCTACCTCATCGCCCTTTTTCTCAGCATCGGGATCATCAACGCCTGGTCCAATTGACCACCCGGCAAGGGGATCGCGGGCGTATCCCTCCACCCACCATCCATCTATAGTAGAAAAATTGAGGATGCCGTTGAGCGCGGCCTTCATACCGCTCGTGCCGCTGGCCTCGCGGTACCGGCGCGGATTGTTCAGCCAAATATCAACCCCGCTTACCATGAGCTTCGCGAGGTCCATGTCGTAGTTCCCGAGGAACACGACACGCACTTTATAAGAGTTCCAGAGATAATCGCTGAAATCATTTATGTTTTTGATGAACGACTTGGCTTGGTTGTCGGCGGGATGTGCCTTGCCGGCGAAGATAAATTGCGCCTTTCCGGCGACGATCTTGGCAAGTCGCTCGAGGTCCGAGAAGAGGAGCAAGGGGCGCTTGTACTCGGTGACTCGCCGGGCAAAGCCGATCGTGAGCAGCTTCTCGTCTAGCAACACCCACGAGTGGCTCTTCTCGTAGTCGAGCAAGTCCAACTTGCTCTTCTGGTGCGCCCGCCATATCTCGTTGTTGTTGAATTCCAGGGCACGTTCGAGGCTGTGATAATCGTGGTGCCATGCTGCCCCGAGCTCGCTGTCAAAGAGGGAGTGCATGTACGGCGACAGCCAGTAGCTCATGTGAATGCCATTGGTGATGTGATCTATCTTGTAATCGGGGAACATGCGACGGCTGATTTCGCCGTGCTTCATTGCCACGGCGTTGCAATACCGGCTGCCGTTTAAGGCGAGGATGGTCATGTTGCACATGTCCTGGCCGGCGAGATCCTTAACATTAACGGGGAGCCGGTCACGAAACACGTCCTGGACGAGGCTATAGTCGAACTGGTCGTGCCCCGCCCGCACGGGCGTGTGGGTCGTAAAGACACAACGCTTCTTGACCTCCTCGATGCTCTTGAACTGGTCGAGCAACTCGAGCACCATGAACGCCGCGTGCCCCTCGTTCATGTGGAAGGTCGTGATCTCGTTGTAGCCGAGTTTCTTGAGCATGCGAACGCCACAAATCCCCAAGATCATCTCTTGCACGATCCGCTGGAACGGGCTTGCATCATACAGCACCCGGGTCAAATTTCTCTGCCACGGTTCGTTTTCCACGAGATCGGTGTCCAGCAAGTACACGGGGATCACGTGGCCGCTGCGGCCCACGACGTTGTAAACCCATGCCCCGATCGTGAGGCTCTTGTCTTGTAGCTCGAGCTTTACCTTGGCTTCTACCTTGGTGAAATCGACCGAAAAGTCCCAGCGGATATCACGTTCTACTTGACGGCCATCCGGGGCTATCATCTGGTAGAAATATCCCGCGTTATAGGTCAATGTCACGCCGACCATGGGAAGCTGGAGGTCCGCGGCGGATCTGATGGTATCTCCCGCCAGGATGCCGAGCCCTCCGCTGTACGTCGGGACGTCGGCCTCGAGCGCGATTTCCATGGAAAAGTACGCGACTTTCTGGCTCTTGCCGGATATGTGCTGGTTTTCTGCCACTGCGACCAATCCTATCTCGACCGGGGATCCTGGTACCGTCGAATCGCTATCGCTCTCGAATAATTCTCTCTGAATAATAACATTCGCCCGTGGGATGATGAAAAAGTGGCAAGTCTTGGCCGTCTTGGCAGTCGGCCAAGACGGGCAAGTGGCTCGGCACCGTCGAGTGGATCCCCAAGATCATGCTCCAGACCTCGTGGATGATCCCGTTCATCCGCGCCGCGGATGAACGCCTCGAGCCGGGCGAGTTCCGCCTCGCGTGCGCTGGCGTCGAGCAGGATCTCGAGGCACGCGACGCAGTAGACGGGCGTGCAGCCGCCGCCGAGGTCCAATCCATCGGAGGATGGATTCTATGTAGAATGTATTCTGCATTTGCACAATCGAGCTATGCCCTTGGCTGGTCTTGATTGTTTTTTGCTCAAGTGAATTGCATGATGGAACGGGGGAGAGTTGAACTCCCGGCCGCCTGCACCCCAAGCAGGAATCATACCAATCTAGACTACCGTTCCTGGTATTTCAAGGATAAGGTTCCTTATGAATGCCCGAATTAATATCATTTTAGATCGGGTGACTAAGGATTACAGACATCAATCTTTCGCTTGAATCAGTAGAGTTTGATGCTTGTGTCGCAAGCCTTGTACCCGTTGGTCGATTAGGAGGGTTCACGGCCCACGATCCCGTTCTCGATAAATTGCATTTCAAGGGGCATGTATCAAGCGGCTCAAAAATCACTTCGTTCGATGAGATCCGCTATAATCTTAAAGATTTTGACAGCATTAACTATATCGGCATTTCGCGTAATAAACTAACATCCATAAAAGGCTTGGACGGATCGAGCCGTCGGCTGGCGGCCTTGACGGCTCAAACAGATTGATCATGATGAATGGGCATCGCGAGAACTTGGTTCACCATTATTTTTCCATCGATTCACGAAGCCCGGTGTTAATTTTCTAGACTTTCGGCGCGAACTTCAACCAGATTCCCCGAGCATGCCAAGCCAGGCACCCGCGCCGATTGCAACGTAAAATCCCCCCGAGCGAGCTACGAACCGTGGCTTTTTTTTTTGATCGAGTATGGGAAAAGGTACCCACAGATAGAAATCTTTATATGGCTATATGCCGATATATCGATTATAACATGAATGCTAGGAAAAAAGATGAATACCAAGATGGACGAATCCTACCTGTTCAAGATAGTCATCGGGGGGCAAGGCGCCGTTGGCAAGACGACGCTGCTGCACAGGTACTTGAACGGCACGTTCTTGCAGAACTCGACCATGACCATCGGCGTCGCCTTCCACGTCAAGGACATGCATTTCGAGAGCTTGCAGAAGAAGATCAAGCTCGCGCTCTGGGACCTGGGAGGGCAGGAGCGCTTCCGCTTCCTCCAGGCCAATTACTCGGCAGGAGCCAAGGCGGCCGTCGTCTTTTTCGACATGTCCCGCATCGGCACGATCATGCAAGTCAAGGATTGGGTGAAGATGTTCCGCGCCCACGCGACTGATGACATCCCGATCGTGCTCGGCGGGACCAAGCTCGACCTTGTTCCCCCGGACCAGCTGGAGGACATCCACCAGCTCGCGAGGGACACCGCCGCGGAACTCGGCCTGGACTGTTACGTGCCCACGTCGTCGAAGACCGGCGAGAACGTCGAGGATATCTTCAAGTATCTCACCGACACGCTCGTCGTGCAGTGTCAAGACGCGCGAACCGGGGTCACGGCGGTCGTTCTATAACCATCAACGTCACGTGCGTTCCACGTGGCTCCCTCTCCTTTTTCAAGCGCTGGCGGCGCCGCTGCACGCGGCCGTGTCCAGGCTCTTGGTGGCGCCGGCGTGCCCATTAGCATGTTAATCCGATGGATTTTTTAAGGCGGTCACTATGGTATGTCCATCAGCGCAAGGGCGCGGCCCGTGATGACCGTGGGAGACGAGATCCTCGAGTCGTTCGACGACATGCTCCGCCGGGTGGGGTTCAGGTATAACATCGAGAAGATCAAGGTCATTGCCATCGAGGACATACCGCAGCTTACCATCTCCTTCTCGGAAACCAAGCCGGTCAAGTTCGGGCCTTTCCCGAAGGAAGCGACCTTCCAGGCTCCCGTCTGGCTCATGAGGGTGCTCAAGTCCAAGGGCTACGTCGTCGTGCATCGCGACGAGAAAACGGACGATATGCTCCAGCCCACCTTGGACAAGAACCTCGTCCCCCTGCCCGGCTTCTTCTATAACAAGACGATCGACTGGCTCGACACGGTCGAGAGGCTGACCGAGAAGGGCATGGTCTCCGACCAGATGGGGAAGCGCCTGCGCTCCCGGTTCCTTTCATTCTTCGACATACGGCTCAAGCAGATACTGAACTCGCTCTCGCTTCCCTTGTCCACGCTCATGAAGAGCCTCACCGAGGAGGAGCGGGTGATCATCCGTCACGTGCACGGCCTCATCGACGCGTGGGAGAAGGCAGTGTTCAAGCGCGATGCCCCGTGATGCCCGTCGTGCTGTCGGATCACCTTTCATTTCCACCCGAGGCCATACCTCGCCCATTCCATCTCGACCCGTTCCGGGTTCACGATGCCCGAGATGATCGCCGCGGGATACGACCCGCGCCTCCTATATCGGGACCGGTAATGCACGTGCTTGCGGGAAGATCCCCCGGATCCCCTGGAAGAACTAGATGACTTACTTTTTCCGCCACCACCAGCCGGCACGAACGGGAGGAGCAGTTCCACCAAGAACCAGAATATCCCGGTCAGTATGATGCTGTTCCGCAGGCAGATGATGATGAGCCGGTTCGGCGGGTCCTCGATCACGTCCATCCCTTGCTCGTCGTACAGCGCGTGTAGCATGTAATAAGCAAATAAGGCCGACAAGGTGATGCCGATGCCGGCCACGACGAGGTGAATCATCGAGATGACGAGGCCGACGACGGTGCACCCCGTGGCGATGCTAGCGAGCGTGATCGCGGCGATGACCTTCTCGATTTTCTCTTGCACGTGGTTCCGGGCGACCCTGAACATGCGGGCGATGGTATACCCGATGGCATAATCCACGGCGACGAAGATGCTGACGAGCAAGCAATTTCCCTCGGTATAGAGCACGCCGTCGATGAGCAACCCGATCCACGTCGTGAGTGGCAGCCAGAACGCAGCGCACACGAGGAAACTCCACAACCAATGCAGCTCGAACGAGAATTCCAGCCCGAAGGTGCCGAGAAACGCCGGGGCTGCGACGGCCGTGAAGAACGTGATGATGCCGAGCGCGGTCATCCACCTTGATTGGATGGCCGGGGATGATCCCTGGATCCAGTACGTGAAGAGCCCCGTCAAGCAGAGGAGGACGGTTTGCGACAGCGCCACGCGATCGCCGACGAAATATGCCCGCCTATCCTTGATTTGTTCCCGGCTTGATCGCTTGTAAGAAATTTCAGTCGTCATTGAAGCATCGATCCATCCGTTCTCACATCCAGGGATTAAAAGCTGACGGAACGACTTGCCATCGGAAACGAGCGCGCGCGAGGGGCGGATCCATGCCTACTTGGCTTCCTTCACGACGAGGAACTTCCCGTTCTTCTTCTCCACGATCATTGCATCCTTCTTGAGCTGCTCCACCAGCGCCGTGACCTCGTCCTCCTTCAAGTTCAGCGGCGCGAACCCGGCGCGCTCGACGATCGACTTCATGTCAACGGGCTCGTCATGACCCTCCTCCTGGAGGTTCTTGATCACCGCGTAAAGCTTGGTCAGGCGCTCGCGCTTGGAGTGGCCCCTCCCGAGCTGGAGGTTGTCGACGTCGAACTGCTGGCGCTCCGCGTCCCACGAGACCTGCTTCATGCTCTCCTCCTGGATCTTGACGACCGCTTCCACGTCTTGCACGAGCACCTCCTTGCGCAGCGCCATCTTCGCGTGGGCCTCGCTGAGCCGGATCAGCCCCTCGAGCGTGCGGGCGACGATCGGGATCGCCGCCTCCTTGTCGCCCTGCGCGGGCTTGCGCAGCTTGATGTAGAATTCCTTGATCTTGGCCGATGCCTCGGGCGTCATCTGGGGCTCGCACTCGGCGCGCGCGTAGCGGATGTATTTTTTCAAGAAATTTGCCTCGATAGGCGCTTCGATGACCTCCTGGCCCGGCGGGAGCTTGTCCTCCGGCATGTGAAGCTTGAGGATGTGGTCTGCCACCAGCCCGTCGTTCTTCTCGTCCGGCCTGTCGCGGACGATGAAGATAAGGTCGAACCGGGACAAGAGGGTCGGCGGCAAGTTAATGTTCTCGCTGAGGGTCAGGTTGTCGTCGTACCGGCCCATCTTGGGGTTTGCGGCGGCGATGATCGTGGTGCGGCAGTTCAAGTTCGCGACGATCCCGGCCTTACTTATCGAGATTTGTTGCTGTTCCATCCCTTCATGAATGGCGACACGATCCGCAGTTTTCATTTTATCGAATTCGTCGATCACGGCCAATCCGTTATCGGCAAGCACGAGCGCGCCCGCTTCAAGTACCATGTTCCCGGTGGTCTCGTCACGGAGCACCGCAGCCGTTAATCCAGCTGCGGTACTACCCTGGCCCGATGTGTATATCCCCCGGGGCGCGAGCCTGGACGCTGCCTTGATCAGCTGGCTTTTTCCTGTTCCCGGGTCGCCCATAAGCAAGACATGGATGTCGCCGCGCATGTTATGCCCCGAACCCCGCACCTTGTGGACGCCGCCGAAGAGGGAGAGGGCGCAGGCGAGCTTTTCCATCTCCATGCCGTACAGGCCCGGCGAGATGGAGCGGATGATCTTCGTGTGGATGAAGGGATCCTTGGCGAGCGCCTTGATCTTCTCCTCGTCATCCTCGCTGATCTCCTCGGAGGGGGCCTCCTCCTCGGAATAGATGCTGTTCACGTGCATGAGTTGCTGGAACACGCGGCCCTGGCCTTGTGCTGACTTCTTGATCGGGGCGATCTTGATCGTGCCGACGAGCGTGACGCGGTCGCCGGGCCGGAACGTGTCGACGATGTCGTGGAGCAAGAGGGCGTCGAGATAGCGGGGCACGTTGCCGGCGGAGAGCTCCTCGGGCATCTCCTGGATGCGGATCTGCTGCCAGTCGATGAACTGGGAGGTCTTGCCGATCAAGCGGAAGTCGCTCTTTTTCGAGTTCTTGCAGCCGCCGATGTTGCAGACGGCGGGGTAAGACAGCTCCTCGTCGAGCTGTTCGATGTCGTGCTGCGCCCCGCACACCTTGCACTCGAAGCTCGCCATCGTGATCTCGGGGCGGACGTTCGTGGCGCGGATGAGGGAGCCAGATACGCCGAGGAGCCGCTCCATGTGGGCCGACCGGATCTTGCGTAGCTTGACGCAATAGCTGCTGGGCATGTTCGTGAACCGGACGAAGTACTCGTCGGTGAGCTTGATGGCGCCGTTGCTCTGGCCGTGGAGGATGTTGACCGCGGCCTGGTTCGCCTTCTTGATATATTCCGTGGGATTCTCGTGGATGTCCTTGGCGAGCTGGGGGTCGTACCGCATCAAGTGCGTGAAGTCGACCGACAGCGATCTCGACTTCTCGCTGTCCGCGATGATGTACTTGATCTTGTTCAAGTAGACGAAAGTCCCGACGGGATCCTCGAACAAGCGCAAGAAATCCTCGAGCTTCGCGACCGGGTCTTGCGGGGGCGTCACGCCCATGTCATCGGGCATCACCATGGTCGATTCACGATCTCGAGCGAGCTTCCCTTTCCATTTTGTCGGGATTGAAACCACGCATTAGGGCATAAAAAGGCTGACTAATGCCAAGTTAATAACACGCGAAAAGGAGCCTTTATCTGTTAGAAGTGTACTGAATTAGTGAAGTTATAAGGAGTCTGTCTAACAAATAATTTACGCCTCGTTCTCTTTAATCTTCTCACCCAAAGAAAAATGTCGGCCTCAAATACATGTCCTCCATCCCCGTCTCGGCCGACACGACTGCAAGGAATAACATCGAGATAGCTTTTAATAGCGTGTCTTTTTTCACGTTTTCAAGACCCCGGACGCGAGTTTGCTCTAAGCCGAGATGTTGTTCGCCGATCCCGATTATGCCTTCGATACACTTCCGCTGGTTGCGTCGTT
>JAUQYZ010000322.1 GCA_030587475.1 Candidatus Sigynarchaeum calidifontis | reverse complement strand
TGGTCTCGGTTTGAAAATCAAGGTTTAATAACTTTCCACGCATGGCAAGATCCTTGGCCGCTCCAAGGTAGACCTGATAAGCCAACTTCACTTCTCCATCAACACGATGGTTGTGTCGGATATACAAGTACTCGTTGCCGTACTTGTCCTTTTTACTCACTAAGAAAGGCATATAGAATAAATGGGTTCCACATATATTTATATCTATCGTATCAATGGGCTTGCTGTGCTCTTTGATTGGCATATACAAGGATTGTAAATAGGTTCCACGGTTCCAGATTCATGACAAAATGCGACGAAACATGCCATCCTTAATTCAAGTAAGACGTATAATCTAGAGAATTTAGTCGACATCTACGAAGATAAATTATGTCAATAATCAAGAAAAAGCTCATAAAAGTCTAGTAAAAATCAATATGGGCGATTAACTTAGTAACTCAAGAATTTCGAAGTTCCAGACCATGCCATTCGATAGAAGTACATAAGGCCCCGAAGCAAGAAGAATGGAGTATGCATTCAGAAGCCGAATGGAGGCCACGACCGGACCTCGCCTTGCACGTCGATTATCCAGTACTCCAACTCACCACCAAAGGTAGCGTCAACGTCTGCCAGTACTTCACGCACCGCAGCTGGACGCGGGACGACAAGCGCATCGTGTTTGCTTCCAACAGGGCCGATGGCGTGGACTTGTATGCAGCCGACATCCTCACGGGCGAGATTACCCGGCTCACGAGGGATAAAAACGTGTTCTTATTCTGTTGGGCCATCACGCCCGACGACCGTGCCGTCCTCTATATCGGCGGGCCAGGGCATGACGAGTTCCACCTTGCAGACATGCAAGGCCGCGAGGACCGTCTCGTGGCCAAGTTCCCCCCGCGTTTCGCCGGTTTTTCCCCGTCCATCATCGACGTGGCGCCCGACGGCGACACGTTTTACATGTGCATAAAAAAGCGTCCCGCGCTCTACCCGTCGAACTTACTGGTCGGGTCGATCGGCCGTGGCACCGTCACCCCTTTCTTCTCAGCCGAGGACGAGGCCGCCCATTACTTCGACCACCAGATGCTGTGCCCCACCAACCCGTCTCTCTTGCAAGTGAACAAGACCCACCGCAGTCAGCTCGGCCACGGCGACGCGCCCCAGCGCATGTGGCTGCTCGACGTCGGAACCCGCGAGATGCGGCCGCTGTACAAGCAGAAGAAGGGCACGTTTCGCCGGTTCGAGCGCGTTGGCCACGAGGCCTGGCTGCCCGACGGGAAGCATCTATGCTTCGTCGTCCGGCGCGACAAAGTCAAGATCGTTTCGATCGACGGCGCGTTCGGCAAGGAACCGTCATGGTGTGCGGGGAAGGGGCCGAACTTCTGGCACGTCTCCGCCAACCCGGCCAAGCCCATACTCACCGCCGACACCATGTGGAAGGACACGGGCATCTGGCTGATCGAGCTTCTCGAGGGCTCGCGCGGGCGCCTTTTCAACATCTGCACCTCGAACTCGGAATGGCAGGACCCTTCCTTTGCTGACGTGGAAAAATCGTTTTCCTATCCGATCCAAGGCCATCCCCACCCGGGCTGGAGCCCGTCCGGCAGGTATTTGCATTTCACAACGTATTCCGCGGCTGAAAAGGCGATACACGTGTGCATCGTCGACGTGAAGGCAAGCCCGTTTATCGGTGCTCGATAGATTCGCTCCGGTCGAACTGGCAAAGAAGATAAATTGTCTTGTTGCGCAAATGGAGTTGTATTAAAGTGAAACGTCCGGTTGGCGAGCATACCATGACGGCGCTCTTCCCAGAGATCGAGGCTTCGCTCGGCAGCGATGAGGCCGAGATTATGAAGGCGATCTATCAAGGGTTCGGTGATCTGGAATCCATCCACTTAATCACCGGGATACCCGTCCCGTGCATCGAGCGAAAGCTGGGAGCGTTGATGGCAATGGGGCTCGTCACGGGGAGCAGGGACGATTATAAATTGGGGAAAGCGGCGGTCGCACCAGCCCCGCCGTCGCGGGAACAACGACGACACCAGGGAAAAGCATCTGTGGCGGACAAGCGAGAAAAGCGAGTACTCGTCGTCGACGACGAGCCCGACATCCGCCTCATCATACGCATTGTGCTGGAAAAGCAAGGCTATGTCGTGCTAGAAGCCAGCAATGGCCAGAAAGCACTCGATATACTCGATTCCCAGGGGCTTGATGCCGTGTCTTGCATCATCACGGATTACTTGATGCCGCACATGAACGGCCTCCAGCTCTGCGACGAGCTGCGCAAGCACCAAGACATCCAGCTCACCATTTTCCTGATGACCGCGTATCTCGACAAGGCGAGGCTCGAATCGACGCGGTGCTTCGATGAGAAGTTCATGAAACCTCTCGACTTTGGAGAACTCGTGACCCGCCTCGCGATGCACGTGGCATGAGTCGCTTTCGCAATCCAACACGCCCCCATCATTGTTTTTTTAAGTGCGGGAATAGATGAGGGTTCAGGCTCTTCCAGAAAAAGCTCGCCATCTTGATGGACTACTTGCTCAATATCCTCGATTCGGAACCGACCTTCCACAAGTTCGTCACGGACTGCCAGGTCGCTATGCTGGTGAATTACCTCGAGGTCAAGCCCGAGGCCAAGGAAAGGCTAAAGGTAGTACTCGAGAGGGGCCAGATCGTCGCTGGACCGTATTACGTGCCACCGAACGAGTGGCTCATCAACGGGGAAGGATACATCCGTAACCTCCGTCTCCCCAGGCGCGTACTCGAGGATCTTGGCCAGCCCGGGCCGAACTGCAAGGCGGGTTATTCCCCCGACTCCGCGTGCTCAGATTTCGGGCATCCGGCACAAGTCCCGCAGATTTGGAGACTGTCGGGCCTCCCGATGTTCGTAGGCCGCCTCGCCGCCCGCTCGTCCGATTTCTGGTGGGACGCACCGGACAGGTCGCGGATCCACGTGTGCAAGCTCGTCGCCGGCTATTCGAACGCCGCTGACCTCAGCGAAAACGTCGACAAGGGTGCCAGTGCCTTGCACTGGCGCTCGCGACCCGCCCGGTGCAGATCGTCACGCTCGCGATAGCGTTCCCGGGCGCCCCATCTCCCCGATAAGTTGCCGTACAATCGGACTTATGGCGAGCTTTAGCAATTCTAAAGAACGAGGTGTGGTCCTTTGGAGATCGAGAGCTGATAGACATGCGAATAGCCATCTTGGGGGGCACCGGGCGGACGGGGCAATGGATCCTCAAGGAAGGCGTGGAACGCGGGCACGAGCTCGTCGCGCTGGTTCGCTCCCCGGAAAAAATACCGGATGCGTCGCCACGGCTACAATTCGTCAAGGGATCGCCGACGATCATCAACGACGTCCGGAAGGCAGTGAAAGGGGCCGATGCCGTGCTGAGCGCGCTGAACGTCAACCGGTCGTCCGATCTCCCGTGGGCCACGGTAACATCGCCGAAGGACCTCATCTCCTCAAGCATCAAGAACGCGATCGACGCTATGCACGAGGAGCACGTGAAGCGGATCGTCGTGGTCAGCGCGTACGGCGTCGGCGAAACGAAAAAGAACATCGGCTCGATTGGCCGATTGTTCTTGTACGGGACGAACGTCAAGTACGCATACCTCGACCACGAGCGGCAGGAACAGCTCTTGATGGCGTCGGATCTCGACTGGACGGCGCTCCGCCCCACGCGCCTCGTCAGCAACGAGGCTTTGAAGCAAGTCATCGCGAGCATCGACGGCGTGCCGAAGCCGAAGGGGAGCATTTCCCGCAGGAACCTCGCCCGCTTCATGCTGGACTGCGCCGAAAAGGTGCTCCACGTGAGGCAAGCCCCCACGGTGTCGCAAAAATGAGGGATGCAAGACACAAGTCATGTTACCGTGTCATTCCCTTCGCCATGCTTGCTGACGCCGCGCCAGGAAGTCGCGTTCCTTCTGCGCGTGCAGCGCCATAAGGTCCTTCTTCTTTCGCAGCCAGGCTGGCCCGTCGAGCGGGTACCAGTGGAGGGCGACGGCGCTGATCAGCGTGCCGGCCGCCGGCACGAGGGATAGCGCGACGAGGATGCCGATGGCAACGAGCGGGGGCTGTGGTTGCTTCACGCCGTCCTCCGGGGGCAAGAATCCGAAGGCGGTGATGATGGCCATGAAACCCCAATTTGCCACGGAGATGCCAGGCTTCGTCACGATGGCGTTGACACCGCCATAGATGGCCTCCCGCCGCTTGCCCGTGATCAGCTCGTCGTTGTCTATGGTATCGCCCATCACGACACCGTTGCATATCAATGCCCCGGCAAAGGCAAACCCGAGGGCGCCTAACGGGATACTGACGAGGAAGGCATCTCGCCCCAAGAAAAAGAGCAAGATGAACCAGATGGTGAAAAGGTAATAGCACACGATCGTGGTCTTCTTGGCTTGCCAACGGTCAAGCAGCCGCGTGAACACGACGACCCCGACGACGACGAACGCGACGAAACTGAGCAACGCCGGTATGATGTTTTGCCCTGGCACGACGTAGTCGATGAAATACAAGAGGCCGGTCTGGATGAGCGGGGCGAGCATGGAGAGGAGAAACGCCGGGATCATAATGATCCAGAAGGGCTTGTTTTTCAACGTGTCGCGGAGCCCCTGAACGAAGCCTTCGTGCTCTTGATCCTGGGCGAACATGTTTTCCTTCAACCCGTATGACGTGATAAACAAGATAATGCCACACGCCACCCCGAGCACGATCATGAGCGGCCCGAACAGGGGATGGATCCCGGCTTGTCCCGTCAAGAGCAGCATGGGCAATACCAAGCCGAGCCCGAGGTTTACGAAACCGAACACCGACGAGTAGATGGTTAGGCTCGCGCGCTGCCCCGCCGTGACGGCGATCTCGTTCGGCAGCGAGAAGAAGCAGCAACCGACGAACGTGAACATCGTGTCTAGCAAGAACAGCGCCATCAGGAAGTTGATGAACAGGCCGATCTGGTCGCCTGGTGCCGCGACCGGAAACCAGCAGAACAAAAAAGCGGCCACGTAGAGCAACGACCCGTACCGGATGTACGGGATGCGCCGGCCGATGCGCGTGCGGGTGTTATCGATGATGTAGGAAAAAATCGGATCGTTCAGCGTGTTCCAGATGGCGAAGATGAGCCATGCATAACCAACGAGAATTGGGCTGAGGCCAACTTTTTCCTCGTAAAAAAAGGTCATGTTGGCGAAGGGAAAGCCGTTGAGGAACCCGTTCGCGAAGTTCCCGAGCCCCAGGGATATTTTCAGTTTTCGAGGAACCCATTCTTCCAAGACAACGCGCTCGTCGCTCATGTTACCTCTTCCGGCCCGGGCCTTTTGTAATTATCAGTGATGCCATTAATAAAGCCCGGTTATACCATCATCTTCCTTGAATTGCGAGATTCTTGTCCCAGAATGCTTGATATTCCCCGAACCACCGGCTCAAGCGCCGTAGCTCGTGATAAAAATGCGCCCCTGCCCCGCGAAGTGACGGATCCCCAGGAGCTTCCTTCGAGAATACCTTGTACATCGCCAGATCTTGCTTGATCTGGTCAATATACGGCGGGTATAACTGAAAGTTATTGC
>JAUQYZ010000287.1 GCA_030587475.1 Candidatus Sigynarchaeum calidifontis | reverse complement strand
CCCCGATCCGCAAGAATATTATCGAGTGCGGCAGGGTTGCCATGGCCTCGATCTCGCAGCGGTTCACGATCGAGGATTTCTTGCGGACGGCCATCACGTTCGTGAACGGGACGTGGATGCGGTTCATCGAGCAGCTCGACCTCGGGGCGGTCAAGAACCTCATGGCATCGATCAACGACGACGCCAGGAGGCCGGCCGGGGTGCTCGGGGCGTCGATGAATCAGATGGGGAAATCCGTGTACGTGATCTACAAGAGCTCGGTCGAGGCCGAGGACTACATAGAAAAAGCGTTCATCGATTGCGGGTTCGAGGAAATGAAGTCCATGGACATCGAGTGCAGCGGCCCGAGCGTCCACCGCATCGAACACCTCCAGAAATAACGTCCCCCTCACTTGACGGGGTTCTTCAGCGTGCCGATCGGCTCGATCGTGGCCTCGACGACGTCTCCGGCCTGGATCGGCCCGACCCCGTCCGGCGTCCCCGTGGCGATGATGTCCCCCTCTTCCAGGGTCATGTACCTCGATATGAAGGAGATCAGCTTCGGCACGGGGAAGATCATCTCCCGGGTGCTCGACTTCTGCTTGACGATGCCGTTGACCCTGAGTTCGAGCGGGACGTCCGACGGGTCAAGCTCCGCCGCGAGCACGACGCACGGGCCGACGGGGCCGAACGTGTCTAGGTTCTTGGAGCGAAACCACGGCCAGAGTTTGGCGATGTCACGTTTTTGCAAATCGCGAGCCGTGACGTCTATAAAGCACGTGTAGCCGAATACATGTTTCATAGCATGCTCTTCATCGACATCCTTGCAGTCCTCCCCGATGATGACCGCAAGCTCGACCTCGTGATCGACTCGCTCGATCCCCAACTCTTTCTTCGGCATGATGATGGGCTGGCCGTCGGGAATCAAGCATGTAGGGGTTTTACAAAAAAACATCGGTTCCGTGGGTATTTGGCTGTCGAATTCCTTCGCATGGGCGGCGTAATTCTTGCCGAGGCAGACAACTTTCACGGGATGCAAGCCATAACTCTCGTCGTGGTTCTTAATTGGAAGCTTGATCATGACATTCACTCGCTCTGCAGCAATTGTGGTATCGGGTTACCATGTAACCCGTGGCCTCTTCATGTCCAATCTCGTTCTCACATGACTGATTGGCGGACAGTGCAAGGTGACCGATAACATGGCAGTTTATATTCTTCAATCTGTTTTAAAATGGTGCTCGACGCGATAGGATGAGGCAAGCGTCGTGTTTTAAGATCGATAGCATCTTAAACACCCGGGAGAACCTGGAGTGGCCCCGCAGCGATCCTAACATGCTCGGGCAGAGGATGCTACCCATGACCCCCATCATCAGCCACGATCCCATCGAGGACGACCCGAAAGTGAAGGCGATCCTTCCCAAGGTGGACAAGGAGGCGGAAAAACTGGTAAAGAATCGCTCCAAGGTCAAGAAAGGGCGGATGGGCTATTGTCATTTGTTTTGGAGCGCCAAGCAAGAGATCTTGCGCGACAAGTACGGGATCGATTGGAAGTCCCCTCAAGAGATGAATCCCGGGACGAAATACGACTGATCGCTCTTTAAATCATTCGTCGGCTTTATCCCAACAAGGACTGATGCCCCATGCCTGGTACCCCGATCTCGCAAGGCCACATCGCTTGACTGATCAGGGCAGGCCACGAAAGGGGAAAGCGCTCGTTTTCGTGACTGGTGACGAATACAATGAGCAGCGGCAAGATTGAAAAGCATGATAAAAGCAGCATCGATTATTACAAGGTCAAGCGGGATCTCGAGATCCTCAAGAGCAAGCGCGGTTTCCACACCGAATTGATATCGCTGTACATCCCGCCGAGCCGCCCGCTCGCCGCGGTCATAGGCTACCTCCGCAACGAGATATCCGAGTCGTCGAACATCAAGTCGAAGAGCACGCGCCAGATGGTGACCGATGCGATCACGTCGCTCAACGCCCGGCTCAAGATCATCTCCGACAGCAAGGTAGAATCCGAGACCGGCTTCATCCTCTTCGACGGCTTCATCCCTGTCCACGGGCCTGGCACGGAAAAGGAGGAGCAGTACGTGATCATCCCGCCCGAGAACGTGCGGTCTTTCATCTACCATTGCGCGTCGGAGTTCTTGACTGGGCCTCTAGAGGAGATGATCAAGGACAAGTCGACGATCGGGATCATCTCCATCGAACGCAACGAGAGCGCCATCGGCACGCTGCGGGGCAAGCACGTCGAGATCCTCGATACCCTGACGTCGGGTATTCACGGGAAACACCGGGCCGGCGGCCAATCACAGCACAGGTTCGAGAGGCTCATCGAAGAGGCTGCGCGCGAGTTCTACAAGCGCGTGGGGGAGCATGCGAATACGATATTCGGCGAGATAAACGAGCTCGATGGCATCCTCATCGGCGGCCCTGGCCTGACGAAGCAAGAGTTCCTGGAGGGTCCCTTCCTGCGCGACGAGCTCAAGGCAAAGGTGCTCAAGCCATTACTCGACACTGACGGCGGTGGCGAGACCGGCGTGCGCTCATTGCTGTACAAGGCGCAGGATCTCTTGCGTGATACCGAGTTCATGAAGGAGCGGAAGGTAATCGATAAATTCATGGACCACGTGGCGCGCGACACGGGGTTGATCATCTACGGGCTGCGCGAGATGATCGACGCGCTCGCCAATTCCGCGGTGGAGGTCTTGCTGCTCAGCGAGGGGCTCAACAAGGTTCGCGTGTCAAGGATCTGCAACGGGTGCAGCAAGGAAACCGATGTTTTCATCCCTACCGCCGAGGTCGATAAAAAAATCGACGAATTGCGCACTGGTGAATGTCCTGAATGCAAGACCGGCTTCGTGAGTTCGAAAGTCGAGAAACAAGACGCGATCGAGTACCTTGGCGAGTTGGCGGCCAAGTCCGGGGCCACGGTTCGTATGATCTCCACGGCGACCGAGCAAGGGAAGGTACTTCATGACACGTTCGGCGGCGTGGCGGGTTTCTTGCGATACAAGTACAACACGGGCTGATCTCGAACATGTCGTTTTTCTTTTTCTATCGCGATGCTCTTTTTTTGCCCGTCGACGCGTGGATGTCGAGTTCGGTGGCGTTTCTCGCGTTCTTGTTAATCCACTGGAACGACCAGCTTTTGACTGATCAATTCCTGGACGAGGCCGATCGAGGCCTTGTGGTATCCCATGCTGAGCTGGGCTTCGACCTTCCCGGCGCGGATCCCGCCCGTGCCAGCGATGTCGGCAACGATGTCACCCAAGGCGTGCAGTAAACCTTCTTCCTTCAAGCCGATGACCGCCGAGGATCGTGCCACGAGTACCTCGAATTTAAAGTCACGCGAGCCTGCATCGCCCAATAAACCCTTCACCGGGTCGAGCGTGGCGTGCAGCGGGCCGAGATTGAACATCGACACCGAGATGTCCAGCACGCGATCGCCCGGCAGCGCGGGTTGGATGCTGATCCGGTTCCCGTCCTCCTTCTCGATGGCAGCGGGTTGGGAGACCGAGTTGATCACGAGGGGCACGCCACCATCGACAATGGTCGCGCGCCCGAGCGGCGCGGCCACGTCCCTGCCTATGGAGCCATCGGCTGGGCCAAGGACTGCGTCTGGCTTGAGTCCCCTCGCGTGGGCCTCGCGGTCGGCCGCCCTGTAGAAGTCCCATGTTGGCCTGTTCCCCGTGATCTCCGCGTCATGGATGGCGAACAAGGTAGCAACGGCCACGGGATGCTCGACAACGAGTGCAACATTGTTGCCTTGGCGGATATCCACCCGGTGATCGGCGTGGATGATGTTCGCGGGCTGGAGATGGATACCGTTTATGACGAGGCCGGTGCCTGGACGGCCTGGTCCGATCGTGAAGGTGCCGCCCCGCACGGGCGCGTCGATGGTCTGCCGGTTCATCGCTGCATCACGTCTTGAAGAGATATTCCTCCCCCACGGCGCCGAGCAAGTCGCGGAAGCCCGATGCCTCGCTCCCCGAAACGATGGCCTGGCCATCCTCCACGAAAAATGGCTCTCCCAGGCCGAAAATCATGGCCGCCGCGGCCGGATGGTGCTTGTACACGGCCGATGCCATGCTCGGGTGCACGTGCCAGTCCACGTACGGTTCCTTGTGGAACAGGCGCCGGTGGATCGTCATGAAGCGCTGGAAGGCATGTTTCTTCGCGTCGAACAAGGCGCCGGGAAAGTGGTGTTCCGTCTTGATGCGCAAGCCGTCCCCCGCCCCGAGCCTTTTCCCCAGGACGTTGACGTGCTCGGCCAGGTCTTGCTTGAACGCGGCGGCGAGCGGGTGGTGCGAGAATGTCACGTGGATAATGGGCTGGGATATCGCACCGGCGATCGAGGCGACCGCGTGTTGCGCGCCCGGGAGGAACCGGAACGAGAGTCGATTGTTCGGGTCCAGTGGATACACGGGGTGGAATGGTTTGAATCTATCATTAATGCTTCTCGCGAGTTTATCGGCTATATCGCCTGGTACACCTGGTCCCTTGGATCCAAAGCTGATCGTCAATTTACCGAAACCCTTCTCGGCCGGGCATGCCATTGCGTTCGTTGGTTCCATGAACCACAAGAAAGCGTGATCCACTGGCAGGACGGCGGCAAATCTATCGACCGAGCCGATGTTGGCATCGCTCCATTCGTAGAACACGACGCGCACCGTGCCGAGAAGGTGCGGGGACGTGAGATCGCCGAGCCAGTCGAGCAGCGTCGCGATCATGAGCGCCTTCGCGATGCCCTTTCCGCCGACGCGATCCTCGTGGACGTGGAGCGACCGCTGCAGCGTGCTCGCACGGCTTACCGCGTCGGTGTCGTTGCCGGCCGGGTCGGCATGGGGAATTTTCACGAGGATCACGAGTGATCCTGGCCCAGCACGGGACGAATATGGCTTATGCTCGAAAATACAGATGTTTTCTCTTCCGAAGCGCGATATCTTTACACCTTGGCGTGTATGTTCGATAGATTGCAACTTGGTTTCGATCAAGTCCAATAAAGAAATGGACGATTGACATGCGGCGATTTCCTTGATGGTCGCGAGAATAGCGGGGATCATTGATGTAGCAAGGGAGGATAAGTAGTAATTTAACTCCTTTTTCTCTAGCACATGATCGATCACATTCCTTCGAGCCACCCGCGTGCGGAGTCGCTGCGCGTGCGGCAGAAGATCATCGAGGGCATGGAACAGAAGGTCGTGACCAAGGCCGGGTTGTTCGCGCACGGTCGCGGCGAGGCATTCGATTACCTCATGGGGGAAAAGACGCTGCCATCCGCCGTCGAGGCAATGGAAGCGGCGGTGGCGATGATGCTTCTCGCCAAGCACCCGGTCATCTCGATCAACGGGAACGCGGCAGCGCTCGTCCCGGAGGGCATGGTTCAGCTGGGGGCGGCAATCGGCGCTAAGTTGGAAGTCAACTTGTTCTACCGGGAGCCTGGCCGCGAGGCGGCCATCGAGCAAGTGCTCCGGAAGGCTGGTGCGACCGAGATCCTGGGCCTCGGCGACGTGCCGCCCGCGACCCTGGGGAACCTGGAAAGCAGCAGGCGGATCATCGACCCGCGAGGCATCGCGATCGCCGACGTGGTGCTCGTCCCGCTCGAGGACGGGGATAGAACCGAGGCGCTGCGCAAGGCTGGAAAAAAGATCATCGCCATCGACCTGAACCCGATGTCCCGCACGTCCCAGTGGGCACACATCACGATATGCGACAATTTACTGCGTGCTGTCCCGCGCATGATCAAGATGGCTGAAGCGTTCAAGAAAGAGAAATCACAAAAACATCTAGAAGCAATCGTGGTAAAGCACGACAACGCGCGGGTACTCTCGAGCACGGTCAAGGAGATCATCGAATTCTTGGAAAAAGTCGCGGAAAGAGGCGTCTTCTTGGAGATCCCGCGCGCCGTATCTTGAGACCGGCACACCCAGCGGGACATTATTCTTGGAGCGAGCATTATGGGGGAACCGGACGAACGATTACCGCCCGCCGGCAGCGCTAATGCGCGTTACAAGGAGGGTATCGAGCTTGATGCCAGCGACGACCCGGCGGGTGCGATAGCGGCACTCGAAGCAGCCATACGGCTCGACCCGGGACATGTCGAAGCGTGGCGATTCCTCGGCTTCGTCCATCTCCGCACGGGCGACGCGAACGCCGCCATCATCGCGTTCGGGTCGTCGCTCAAGGCGCGTCAAGCAAACCCCGAGGCCTACATCGGCATGGGGTTCGCGCTGGCACGGCAAGGCGACGAGGAGAGCGCCGAGATCTGCTTCAAGAACGCGTTCATGCAGACGCTCTTCGACACGACCCCGTGGGTGCAGGCCGGCAAGTACCTCTTCAAGCACGGGTACGGGGTCGAGGCCAACTTCTGCTTCCAGAGCGCGCTCAACATCGATCCCGACGATCCCGACGCGTTGGAGGGGATACGCGGCATGCTCGGCGAGACCGGAGCGCAATTCGTCGCCCGAGAAGCGCTTGGCGATCTCAAGCCAATCGATGCCGGCGATGACGATGATGAGGTCGATGATGAGGTCGATGATGATAGTTTCATTGACGAGGGAGATGAGGACATAGACTTGCAAGGCGACGAGGGCGACGAGGACGACGATCTCGATGGCGGCGAGGGCGACGAGGATGCCGGGGACGACGAGGATGGCGGCGAGTGATGTAATGGCCGAGCAAATGCCGGCTGTGCATTGCTTCTTTAAGCAAGAAACCAATGGTTGATCAAGGTTCGGGGCGCGATGAACCATGGCACGGGACAAGCACGTCGTGAAAATCGGGGGATCCTTGCTGTTCGACGATAAGCTGAACGTGAACACGGCGAAGATCCAAGAGTTCGTGGAATTTATCAAGGCTAACGAGAAGCGCATCGACGTAGTCGTGGTCGGCGGCGGGAAGGTCGCCCGGTCGTACATCGACACCGTCAAGGCGGTGCGCCCGAACGAGGCAATGCAGGACCTGCTGGGCATCTTGGTGTCGCGGCTGAACGCGCTGGCCATCGCCAGCCTCGTGGGCGCGGACGTGGCGTACCAGGGCGTGCCCGAGTCGATCGAGGCGCTGCTGTGGGTCAAGTCCGCGGCGCCGGGGAAGGTCGTGTTCCTGGGCGGGATCGAGATTGGTCAATCGACGACGAGCGTGGCGTGCGAGGCTGCCGAGGTGCTGGAACGGCCGCTCGTGATCGGCACCGACGTGGACGGGATATACACGAAGGACCCGGACAAGCACAAGGACGCCAAGAAGCTGGACGAGGTCACGATAGCGGAGGTCGCCAAAATCCTCGGTCTCGGTAGCTTCGCAAACCAGCAAGCCGGCGAGTACCGGATCCTCGATAACGTGTCGCTCGGCATCATTTCCCGCAGCAAGATCCCCTTGCGCATCGTCAAGGGCGAGGCCAAGGTGCTCGCGGCGGCGCTGGCCGGCGAGCCGGTGGGAACATTCGTGAAACCGTGATCATGATCCCGGTTTATAGCTCGTCCAGGAAATAGACGGCTGCGGGGAATTTCGATCTTTTCAGTTCCTCATCAAGCTCCGCTTCCCGCGTTGCAAACAAGGCCGGGATGCCACGCTCCGCGGCGAGGGCGATGGTGATGCAGTCGGCGAGGGAAATGGCGCGTTGGCACTTGATCGCGCTCGCTATTGGGCGCAACGACGAGATGCACACGATGTCGCACGCGTTCGACCCTAGCAGGTTATCTATCTTTGCCTCGGCAGCCGCGGTGCCCAGTTTCCTACAGATAATGTATTGGGCCTCGGTGAGGGCCAGCTCGGGGGCGCACAGCTCGATGTTACCCGCCACGATCTCGCCGAATAGCGGCGCTGTCGGCCCGCTCAAGAGCAAATCTATCAACACGCTCGCGTCGCATGCCACACGCGTGAACGGGTATCTACTTGTCGTCGTGCTTTCGCTCACGATGTAATACCTCGATCATCTGCCTCGTATCGACACCCGGCATTTGCTCGCATGCTGCCTTGAATTTCTGGACGTTCACTTGCCTCGATGGCTTTTGTTGCAACAAATACTTGATCGCGTCATTATAACTGATCTTACGTTTTAACCTGGCTTGTAATTCTGCGGCGATGCGCAAGAGATGATCCCTGGTCTCGTTGTCTATCGTGATGGTCGTGGTCGTCAAGATCCAACCTCCCATGGAATTCATTACTTCTATGGATCCTATGATTATGATGATATAACAAGAATTAATGCTTTTCACAAAACCAGCACTAAGTTACTGCAAGTGCTCCTGGCTGGTGAATATGTGGGTGTATCTCGCACGGTGCTTGAAACCGGATGTTCCCCTTCTGTAAAATGCCTCCTCGTATTCCAGGCAAGCCTTTTATTAGGGGGCTGATTCTCAAGCACATCCCCAAGGCATTCAACGCGGGCATTACATTATGGCAGAAATTCCCCCACCCGAGGCGCCGAAGTCGCAATCGGAAGAAGAGCTGAAGAAGCGGGTGTTTTTATACCGCGGGTTCCAGATGGATCAATTGCGCCGGCTCAGCATGGATTCCTTCATTAAACTGCTCGATGCACGAAAAAGACGGTCCTTATTGCGAGGTATCCCCAAACGCCAAAAAAAGCTGTTGGAGAAACTGCGGGCCGCGAAGCGGGCGCTGAAGAAGGGCAAGACGGTGGTGGTGCGCACGCACGTGCGTGACATGGTCGTGCTGCCCGAGTTCGTTGGCCTCACGGTCGGCGTGTATAATGGTATGACATTCCTGGAATTTACCATCGTTCCCGAGATGATTGGGCGGTACATAGGAGAGTTCTCAAGCACGAATAAAATAGTGCATCATGGCGCTCCGGGAATCGGCGCGACGAAGAGCAGCCAGTTTGTCCCGCTAAAATAATCGGCACGAGCACCCTTCTCCTCATTACTTCATTATTTGCTTTCTATCTTGAATGTAGTGATACTTGGGATTATCAAGCTCATCGAAATCACGTGCTCTGGTTGTTCTCTTCAATATGGATACCGAGCAAGCGCACAGCGTTTCCAGCAAGGATGAGCCGCTTGTCCGCCTCGGAGATGGGGAACTGCAGCACCTTCATGGCCTCGACGAACGGGTGGATGCCCGGCAAGTCGCTGCCGAACAAGAACCTCTCGACTCCGATATCCGGATCCTTGAGCGCTCGCTCGAACATGTACGAGTATGGCTGGCTCGAAACCTCCAGGTACGCGTTGGGCAGCGTCTTTGCCGCTGCCACGGCCTGGTCCACTTGGTTCCCGAGGCCCGAGTGGCCGATGATAACGCGTAAGTCGTCGAGCGGCTTCAGCAGCGGAACGAGATCTCGGATCTCGTAGTGCGACCCGGAATGGAATAGCACGACCATACTCTCGTCGCTGCACCAGCCCAGCAAGCGGGACAGCTCCGCGGCGTGCAAGCGCGGGCTGAACTTGTGGTAGTTCGCGTGGAGCTTGAGACCCTTCACGCCCGCCTCCCGCATCCGCTCGAACCGGTGTTCCACGTCGCGCGCTCGCGGTGGAACCATGCCGAAGCTCGTAACGCGCCCCGGGAAGTGCCGCCCGATCTCGATGTTGAACTCGACGTCGAATCCGAACACGGGCAAGAGGATCGCCCTGTCGATGCCGAATTGATCGAGGACCATGCGGAAGAACTCCATATTCCGCTCCCGCCGGTTGCGCGTCCGCCCTTGCACGGCAGCCCAGTTGCTAAACACAAGATCGAGGACTTGCGGCAGCGCGGCCATCTCGAGCGGGCCCTTGAGGATCTTGCAGACCAGGTTGGACCAGTGCGTGTGCACGTCGAACACGTCGTATTGGATGTCGCGGAACTCGATCACGGGGCCACCACTCTTGGCCTGTCCTTCAACATCTCGCGGGCATTCTCGCCGAGGATGCGTTGCTTGTCCTCCGCCGACGCGCGGTGGAGCGCGAGGACCCGCGTTATCTCGACTGCCGAGTTGCAGTATGGGAAGTTGGAACCGAACACGATGCGGTCGGCGCCCACCCGGGCGATGATCCTGTCCAACTCTGCCGGTGTCGGGGCCATGGACGTTTCCACGACACAGTTAGGGCACTGTTTCACGATCTTCCAGATGTTGAGGTAAGAATCGTTGTTACCCGCGTGTCCCATAACGAAAATGACGTCGGGATACCAGCGTGCCAGCTTGCCGAACGTCGCCCCGAGGACGGGCTTGAACTTGCCAAACTCGGTGCTGGACGGCCAGTCCGTGTGCACGTGGACGAGGAGACCACTTTCCTCGATCGTCTGGAAATAGGGATCCAGGAAGTCCTTGTCAAGGGGAAAGCATTGCAGCGGGTGCAGCTTGACGCCGGCGGGATTTAGCTCGTCGACATCCCGCTTGAACTTGCCCACGCCACCCTGGAAATCGATGGGGATGAACACGAAGAACCCGCCATTCCAGCCAGCGAACTTTTTACGAAGTGCCTGGACGCCCGCCTTATACCAGAATATATTGGTGAAATCGTTGGACGGGTAGGCATCGAAGGACGATGACCGGTACTCGCGCCATGACGGGAGGATACAAGCACTGGTGACGTGGTATGCATTCATGTCGCCAACATCGACGATCTCCACGTGGCGGTGGAAGTCGTGTACTTCGAGGTCGAGCGCTGCCGGGTCGGGAATCGTCACCGTCGTCATCGGTTCATCACTGCTACGCATCCCCCGCCGGGCACTTAAACGTGGATCTCGACCGTGCTAGCAACTATCTTAACTCGTAAAACCAATTTTTAAATCAACCTTAGCATTTCATATCACGTTCTGATCGTTTTGCATGAATTGCACGTGAATCGACTCATGCCAAGCTTTAACTATAGTATTACGGGTCTTAATAAGGACAAGAGCGCAATAGCGGCCAAACGGGACGCCCCCGTGAGCTTTAAAAAGACGCGCGAGGTGTGCCATCACATAAAGGGTATGCCTCTACAAAAGGCCAAGGATTTCTGCGAGCGCGTGATCAATTTCACCGAGCCAGTCCCATTCAAGCGATACAACAAGAAGGTGCCACACCGGGCGGGACATGTAGGCCCCGGCCGCTGGCCCATCAAGTCCGCGAAGAAAGTACTCGAGCTCCTCAAGGATGTCGAGACCAATGCGGAATACAAGGGTATAGATGTCGACAAGTGCCGCGTCATCCACTGCGCGGTCAACCAGGGCCGAGTCATCAAGAAATTCATCCCCCGTGCGCACGGCCGCTCGTCTCCCTACTTCAGAAAGAACACGCACATCGAGATCGCCATCGTTGAAGAGTGATCTGGTTCTATTTTTCTACTGCTTTCTGCATGTCCAATGCAAGATTCAATGCGATAGAATAACCTTTTTTCCTTCACGGTTTATCCGGGATGAGATTCAAAGCCCCAGCGACGTTCTGACAATTTTCCATCGTGCCACCAAGGAGCGAGACGAAAGACTTGTTGATCGCCGGAAAGAAAGGTTATTACTCATGGATTGCATATACGAACGCGCGGCAGCCCAATCAAGCAAAGCGACACGAGACGAACTGTCCGGAACGAGATTGCCATGATCTACTCACTGTACCTGGTCGACGGCGACAGCGCGGTCTTGTTGCTGGAAAAGATATTCCAGCCACTCAAGAAACCGACGGCGCAGCAAGACCTGGGCAGTGCCGTGATTGCACAATTTTTTGCGGCGATCAACTCCTTCATAGATGAAATCCAGGCCGCCATGAGAAAGGGCCGGGACATATCGAATATGAACAGGACGCTGCTGGCCGAAAACTCGGCGGTCACGATGCACTACCAGCCCGAGGCCCGCGTGCTCGTCTCCGCGATCTCCGACCCCGACGATGACATCGACGTGATCATCGCAGCGAGCAAGAAGATCGCCGAACGGTTCTGGAAAAAGCACCGGGAGAGCTTGGAGGAGACGCGATTGCATGCAGACAAGGTCGTTTTCAAGGCATTCCTTCCCGACATCGAGATGGTGCTTCACGACGGGAAGATCGCGGAGATTTTTCCCAAGCTCCAGATCCCGATAAAGACTCTCCAGCGCATCAATGCGATGGGCGTGATTTCAAACGACGAGTACCAGGTCGCGCTTCTCATCGACGGGAAGTCGATGAGCCCGCTCGCCATCGCCAAGAAGCTGGGCAAGTCGAAATCCGAGGTTATGGACACGCTGAAGAAGTTCGAAAGCCTCGATATAATCGCAAAGATGAAATATCCGGTTTTATAAAGAAAGGCCATCATCATTTTCAACCGTTATTTCAAGCCTGGTCAAACTTGGACATCAAGGCCAAGTTTGTCCAAACTAAGGCTTGTCGATGTTTGACAAGCAAGCGGGCGATAACGGGCGCCCTCCCCTTTGGCGTGTAGCCGCGGGGATATTGGTGCGGTTCGCACGTTGCGTCCTCCATTCAAGTCGCTGTCCACCTTCTTTTTACAATTCTCGTTCGTGCACGTGAACGTCTTCCCGTCCCGGTTACCCGTGGCACCGCACGCGTTGCATCGCTTCGACGTGCCCCTGGCATCGACGAGTTCCACCGCGATGCCCGCGAGGCGGGCGAGCCGCGTCGCGCGTTCCTGGACCTGCGAGAAAAACCAGTGCACCTGCCACGACGCCAGCCACGATCCCGATTCCC
>JAUQYZ010000213.1 GCA_030587475.1 Candidatus Sigynarchaeum calidifontis | reverse complement strand
ACGTATCACGGCGTGGCGATCGTACCGGCGATGGTTCCCCGCCGTGCGAAATGCTGGCCTCAAGCTCCCCGCCGCATCCCACCGTCGCAGCGTTCTCGTGCTCACGCCCAGCATCGATGCCACGGCACCGATGGCGATGCACCCGCCGATGATGAACGTGCTCATGGCGTGAAACTGCACGAACGGATAAAAATCCCGAGATTCCTGGCACGATGTCCAAGTTTGTCCAAGAATCTAACGAGTAGTCACGACTGTGCAGTATAGCTATAAAAGAAAGCCTGAGACCGATGTGCATTCTATCTCGAGTTAGACGAGACATTATTAGCTGATGCGAGCCCATGCAATAAGCCCGATCAAGAATCCCAAGGGAATGCCGCCGCCAAGGCACGCGGCGTACAGGGCGTGCAATCCATACGAGATGGGGATCGTGATGACAAAGCCCGCAATCATGCTCACGATCAAGTAGATGCCCAGCCTCTTGCCCCAGATGTTGCCACCGCCGGAATAAAGCCCCGGACCATCCCCTTTCGGAAGGGATTTCAGGAGGAGGCCGGCAAAGATCTCTCCCGTTGGCGTCGTGACCGGGACGACCTTGTGAACGCACAACCGATAAGTTTTTGCCAGCTTGATCGCGTGGTTGAGCGCGGCGCCCTGGTCGGGGATGCTATCGATGAATTCGACGTTGGTTTTCGTTGAGATATCTTTCAATACCGTTCCTTATTGACACGTGCGCATGAAATTGGATATGCTTTCTTTATCCCATGACCTGTTGGCCATGATGAGCACTCGATTGTAATACATTTTTGTCATCTCGTTATCGATTTGTGATGTAATTCGTCTCAATCAATTGATATCTTCTGCGGAATATGTTATAAGGATATGCGGTGCCATTACTATACATTTTAAAGCTCAAGTAAGCATTCTCTCCCAAATGCCATAATACCAACGCCCATGCCATGGCCCTGTTGAATAACTGGCGCTAGGTCCAGTGATTGTACAGACGAGGGAATCGGTGGCCCGATTCCCTGATGCTTCCAGAAAACAATGCCCCTATCAATCCGTACCACTCCAGCGCCGGCGGGGTACACTTCAATTCCGAAGTGTCCATAGGCAAATCTACGTATTATCGGTTGTTATGTTCTCCCTCATTCTTCTCATCCTATGGTGATGGCTGTTAACATCCCTTTAAAATCCCCTCACGTACTATCTTACATTGTATCCTTTGCCTGGTATGGATTCTGGTCGTGCCTGGGCGACGGTCCGATGGAAAAAATCATCTTCGCGCGGGCGCCCGTGCGGATCTGCGACGTGGGCGGGTGGACTGACACGTGGTTCTGCAAGGCGGGCGCGGTCTTCAACTTCTGCATCGACCTGTACAGCTACGTGCGCGTGTACCCGCAAGCGGGGTCGCCCGTGATCGACATCATCTCGGAGAACCTGGACATCTCGACCGAGATACAGGACTTCCGCAAGATCGAGTACAACGGCATCCTGGACATCCTCAAGTCGGCGATCAAGCGCCTGGGCATCAAACAAGGACTCAAGATCTTCGCCCGGTCCGACGCACCGCCAGGCTGCGGCACGGGGACGAGCGCCAGCATCGCGGTCGCCATGATCGGCGCGCTGTCCGCGCTGAACGGCCACCATTACGTGAACCACGAGATCGCCGATCTAGCGCATAAACTGGAGACCGAGGAACTGCACCTGCAGAGCGGCGTCCAGGACCAGTACGCGGCGGCGTTCGGCGGCTTCAACTACATGGAGATCGAGTACCCGAAGGTGCGCATCTCCCAGATCGCCCCCAAGCCGGAGCTGACGTGGCAGCTGGAGCAGCAGATGGTCCTCGTGTACCTCGGATCCCGGAGCTCCAGCGACATGCACTTGAAGGTCATCGAGAACTACGAGAAAGGGGAGAAGCAGACCGTCGACGCATTCAACGCGCTCCAGGCATGCCCCAAGGAGATGGTCCAGGCCGTGCATCGCTCCGACATCGAGCACATCGGGGCCATCATGAACAAGAACTGGGCCGCCCAGAAGGCCCTGCACGAGAAAATCACGACGGGCCAGATAGCGACCCTGGAGCAGCTCGCGAAGAAGCACGGGGCCATCGGCTTCAAGGTGAACGGGGCGGGCGGCGGGGGGTCCGCGGTCATCCTGTCGGCGACCGGGAAGGAATACGGCTTGAAGAAAGACATCGTCGCCGCCGGCTTCCAGATCCTGCCCTTCAAGTTCAACTTCACGGGCTTGCAAGTCTGGCAAAAATAGGGAAAATGGCTCGATCATGTGCCGGGATCGGCACGGCAAGCTACGGTTTTATCGCCCGGATCCATTTTAATCTCGCCGGAATCCTCGATCTCCTTGATTGCCTTTGCAATCGCGCTGGCTTCCCTCGAATATTCCATTGCCTTCTCGATGAACGCGTTGCGTTCCTTGATATCCCTTGTTGCCAGCAACTTGTCCGTGCACTCAACTTCCTCTCGTATCAACGAAAAATATGAGGAATATAACCCGTCAAGCTCTCGCGTCGTTTCAACGGTCATTTTGCTCGCCTTTCATATTGGTCTTTTTTGTCCTTCCAAGGGTTATCTTAGAAAGCTTTATGTTTAAATGTCCGGTTGAAATACTCGAGGCGAAGGATATGGATCTCCCGCTCGAATCCATCACGCTCCCGCGCGAGCAGCACAACCGCATAACGAAGGCCGTAAAGAAAAGGATTCAAGAGGGACGCGAGGAGCACGAGAAGTACGTGCAAGAACTCAAGAAACAAGGTTATACAGAAGCGGAGATCGAGGCGATTCTCGACTAATTTCGTTCGATGAATGTCCGTGGAAGTGAAGCTTGATTCATTCGGCATTTCCATTATCCCCATAACCCAGATTGACGTGAGTTCCTTTTCGACGAAATCCTTGGATCACGGGTACTTTGACTTGCCGTTTTTTCCTTCATGGCATGATTTCTTGAACCGCAGCATGGGAACGGCCAAGGAATACCTCCAATACATGGCTTATGTAGTAATGAAACAATATGTCCCCGATCCTATTGGCGTGGTCGCGGTCCAATTCGTATCCTTCGAAAATATAAAGGATAAAGTACCTGTCGTGATCCCCGATCATGGTTCATATCTCTACCTAAGCTGGATCGCGCTCCACAGAGCCTATCAAAACAAGAAATACTTTGAAATGCTCTTTCACTTTTATCGTAGCATCGTGAAGCAGCTGTCCGACTCTCATTCAACCAAGATTGGTGGTGCCGCGATCTTGATCCGGCGTATGCGGCCCTTTTTCTGGAACATCTTGAACCAATTAGATGATTGCCCCACTATAGTTGACCGGCTATTCTCGGGCAGGAATAAAAAGATGCAAATGGTGTTTTTGCCAGCAGAAACGCTTCCAAATCCCCCCTCAATTGCTCAGGATTTCGTGATGATAGAATTTTACTGAAATCGTTACTCGCTATTCTTTTTGATTTAAGTGACTCGATGACAATAGCGGCTGTGTGCCCCCCTCTAATTCTTGGATCTTAATCAAGGTTCAGGCGGGATTGTATAATTGAACCAATCTACCACCTTCATACCTGGAACACGCTTGAAATGATCCACGTTTCTCGTAAAGAACACGTCATTATATGTTACAACGATGCTTGAGACCAACTCGTCGATGTCGCCGATATCCTCACCCTTCAGCTTCAAGGTTGCCGACGTCTGAGCGTATGCTTTTATGCTCCTTTCATCCGAAAAGATAATCCTGAACTTGTGAACGAGGTTTTCGATGGCTTGCATGTTCTCAGAAACCAACTTTGATAGATAGGCACCGCGAATTAATTCTGCGTAGTTATACGATGTCATCCTAATCTCGTCGTTGGTATTGTATAAATATGCAAGAACATCACGAGCCTTCTTGTTCTCAAGCTTGTCTCGTTTCTGCAAGCATTTGACAGCCAGGTCAGTGTCGATGAAGACCATCGTTATCACTCGATACGTGTATCCCTGCTCCTGGGCTTGGACCTGTCACGATAGATGTTTTCTAGTATCTTGTCCCATTCTCCTTCTTCACTTTCTACTAGAGTGCCAAAACATTCGGAAATATTCGATTTATTGCTTTTTGAATCTTGATCCACTAAACGCATGACGACATCAGAAAAAGATTCTTTCGGTCGCTTGATTCTCTTTAATCTATCAAACGCGTCGGGTGTTAGTGAGATAGTTTTTTGACCCATATGTGTATAAACTAAACAGACCTATTAAACAGTAGTGATTGATAATTATTTTCATTTGAAATTTTGCTTTTTTTTGCATAGATTTTACAAGGTCCTCGAAGCTGCTCACGGTCCTCGAAGCCGCTCACGAATGTTTATCAACATTCGTTGATAAACCTTCTCAACGAATGTGAGAAACTCGGGATAGTTATAAAGCCTGAATTCAAAACGAATGCGGCTGCGTTTGAGAATTATTACACCGCATCAAGATATCCCGATACCACGCCTGGAATCCCTCCCAGTTCATCGTACGACAAGAAAAAAACAAACGAGATACGCGATCAAGCAAAATCTATTATCGATTTCGCAAAGCAAGAGAGAAAGGCACGGGTAAAGCCATGAGCATCAGAGCATCTACACTTGCATTGTTTGATGACATGATACGGGAAGTCCAGAAACGAACCGACCTCAAGGCCGTGATTCTGTTCGGTTCTCGTGCTCGTGGAACCCCTAACAAGTATAGCGATTATGACCTCGTCTTCATTGGTGATTTCAAGGAACAATTCGCCGACCGTCGCGATTGGGTTCGAAAATTAGCCCCGTTCGTCTCTATGGACCTGTTCTGTTACACGCCCAGCGAGTTCGAGCAAATGTTCAATTCATATCGGCTGACCGCAATCGACGCGATCGGCGAAGGCATCGTACTGCACGGCGAGGATTTCGTTGCTCCCTTTAAGCAAAAATATGCGGAATATGTGGATCGAGGCATGAGGAAAACGAGCTGCGCCCTGATCCCGCCATCGGTGTAAATTGCATAAGATAGGATGCAACCTATTGCTTAATTGTCTTGACCAGATCCTCGAAGCCGCTCACGGCATCGTATTGCGGGACGAAATCCAAGAGCTTTTTCGCGAGCGCGATGTCCGCGTAGCTGTGGAGGATGTCGCCCGTCCGTTTCTCCGCGTACTGGATCTTCAGCTTGTCCTTCTTGCAGGCCTTGAACATGATAGCCGTGAGCTCGTTCATCGTGATGGGCTTGCCCGCCGCGACGTTGATCACCTTGCCGGCAGCCTTCGTCGAGACCCCGGCGAGCATGTTGGCGCGGACGACGTCCTTCACGTAGGTGAAGTCGCGGGACTGCTTGCCGTCGCCGAAGATGGTCGGGTTCTCGCCTTTCAGGATCTTGGCGAGGAAAATGGCGATGACGCCGCTGTAGGGGGAATCCTTCTGGCGGGGGCCGAAGACGTTGAAGTAGCGGAGGGAAACGGTCTCGAGGCCATGGGCGTGGTAGTAGGCCGCGCAGTAGGCCTCGGCGGCGAGCTTGGAGGCGCCGTAGGGGGAGATGGGGCGCAGCGGCATGCCCTCGTGCTTGGGCAGCGTCGGCTCGTCCCCGTAGACCGCCGAGCTGGATGCGAAGACGACCCGCTTCACGCCGAGGTCGCGGGCCGCGTTCAAGACGTTGACCGTGCCGGCGACGTTGACATCGTTGCAAAGGCTGGGCATCTCGATGGATTGCGGGACGCTGGTGAAGGCGGCCTCGTGGTAGACGATGTCGATGCCCTTCATGGCCTCGAGCAAGAAATCCATGTCCCGGACGTCGCCCTTCACGAACGTGAAGCGGGGCGAGGCCGACGCGGCGTCGAGGTTCTCCATCCGGCCGTTGAACATGTTGTCCAGGCCCACGACACGGGCGCCGTCCGCGAGCAGCGCGTCCACCAGGTTGCTGCCGATGAAACCCGCGGCACCGGTGACCAGCACGTTCTTGTCCTTCAACATCGATCGATCGCCTTCGACGAGTCAATCCTCGCGTCCGCGAGGATCCGCGAGGCTACCTAGGCATCGTGCGTTGAAAAATAATCGCACGCGCTTGCCATCGATGGGAGCCGTGCCCGGCGCTAGAATCAAATGGTCTCGCTCCGTAAATTCATCATGGATCGACTCAAAACATATCGCATTCGCAAGATGTCCGAGTATTATCGGAAGGGACTTGCCAGCATGCAAGAGGCAGCCGCGGCCGCAACGGTCACGATTTACGAGATGATGGAATACACCGCGGCCGAGCACATTCACCCGCCAGAGGAAACGCGGGAGGAGATGGCGGCCGACCT
>JAUQYZ010000171.1 GCA_030587475.1 Candidatus Sigynarchaeum calidifontis | reverse complement strand
GATCAAGCAATTGTTGAACTTCCGAGGGCGCCGGAGCGTTGACCAATGGCGCGATACGCTCAAGGCTTGTATCGTCATCTGGAGCTGCCCTCACGTGGTAGCAGATGTCCTTGAAAAGTTAGATGTGCCGACTAGATGTCGGTCAAAGGCGATTAACGGGATGCAATTCGGGATAAAGAAAACATTAAACGTGGAGGCGACTGCATATCATATATAAGCAATTATGTCGGAAATCAAGGGAATCTGAAAAAGGTCACCAGATCATTCCGAGAATTTACTATTGCAGCCCTCTTTTAGAGGGAATTGACTTCTCTTCTCTACTTCTTGTGAAATGATTCAATAATTCATTAAAATCAAGAGAATATCATGATAATTGACTATCTCTTGCGGGATACGCTCCCCCTTGCGAAATAAATTCGTTGCGCGCTCCTTGAACTGTGCAGGCAAGAAATCAATCAGTTGAGGATCCCATTGATTAGCCCTTCCCTCGGTGAAGCTCTTGAAATGACCATTCTCATACATGGAGAATGCACGCTCGTAGAACGGAGTAGCCGGGTTTATCTTTTGGGGATAGTGAGCATCGACCAGCTTTTGCTGGGCGTCGATCGGTATCTTGAGGCCCATGGGATCGATGTCGCCGAAGTAGTCGATGTCGTGAATCTTATCATCGAGCATAGAAATCCCGAGAAGGCTGCTCCCGGCCGCGAGCCCGCGTCCATAGATGATGAAGGTATATGGCGAACGGGAACCCAGTTTTTTGCACGCTCGAGTGAAGCTATGGAACGTGTCCTTGTTCTCGATGATGATCACGGAATGCTCGCGGGACGACGAGAATCTCTCATATGTGATGGGCTCCCACGTTCTATAGCATCTCAGCTGCTCCAAACTCAATCGATGCTCGCCGAAAAGTACCGTTCCCGACAGTGTGTCCAAGCGTTTTTCGTCACCGAAAAGAAGCCACGATCGCTCCTTGATGGGAATAGGTTCCGGGTCAACCTTGCTGCCCGCCACATCCTTGAAGAAATCGTTAATGGCGACGAGATTTGACATCTCTAGGTCTGATAAGTTCGATATCGTCGATACCCAGTCAAGTTCTGGCCTCCATGGATGTCCTTTCCAATCTTGCACTCGTTTTGGTACTTGCTCTCTCTCAATCTTGATCCATTTCGGGAGCGGCGCTTTTTGGCCGTGATCCCACGCCATTTTCGATATTGGCATAGTAATGCTTCCTACCTCGCTCAACTGGTCGAGAAGGGTTCGCATCTTCTTCAGTGCGACGTCCGTATCTCCCATATAATCGAGTGGGAAAGATTCCTTGAAAATGGCGAGCAAGTTGGCTAGCTCAACCCTCTTATGCTTCGGGAACCTGGCGTGCAATGCCCCGAGTAACTTGTCAGCGTCTTTATGGTCGCCCGTCATTACTGTCTCCTTGCGGTTGTGTGTCTTTCGCGTCTGGGAGAGGTGGAAGGGGCTTTTTCCTCAACACGTGGCCGCCCTCGACATGGGGGATCCGGTTGGCATCGATCTCAATGTACATGTTGCCCCTCGTGTCCCGGCGCTGGTTCTTGAGGGGTATCGTGTTCGGGAAACTGACGATAGAATTTTGCATGGCTACTCCCGACGCATAGATCAACTGGATGCCCATAGACGAGGCGATGTCCACTTGCATCGCCACATATTCCGGTTTCGAGCACTGCCCGATCGGGTTGTCAAGAACCAGGACGGACGTGTTCTTTCCTGGGACGGAGAGCGCGTGTTTCTGCAACCGATACTGGACCATTATACAATAGAAGATAATCGCTATTGTGATTTTCTCGCATCGGGAGAACTTGTGAAATTCAGGGATGCTCTTGTACTCGATAAACTCGTCCTTTGGCGGTTTCACGAACTTTATGTCGAAATCCTTCCCGGACGTGATGTGATTGATAATCTCCTTCAACAAAGTGACCCCGTTTATGACAATCTGCTGCATCTGGGCGTCGCGAGCATATTGCAAGAGGTAGCTCCGGATCAACACGCAAAGTTCATCATCCGCAATCTCAGGCATCTTGATCTTCAATACACGCTTGCCCGCGAGCGGTCCGAGTCGCTGCTCATTGATCGTCACCCTGCTTAGCGTGTAGAGCTCGTTTAGCGTGTTCGTCACGTCGGATTTGACGGTCGTAATGATATTGGTAAGGTATTTCTCGAGGTTCGCAATGTCTTGCTCTATAACCCGTGCCCGGTTTCCCAACTCGGTGACCTTTGAATTGACATCGTTGGAATCCACGTATTGAAAATTTTTAAAATTGGCGGGAAAATTTTCGATGTCGGCGAACCGATCTTCGCTGGCAAACACGTCGATGCTCGACACCTCGGCCTCTGCACCTTTTTCCGCCTCCTCGTATTTGGATCGTAAATCTATCCTCTTTTCGACGAAGTTGTTGATGTAGGACTCGATCTCGTTGATGGTGAACGGGAACACTGCCGCATCGATCATGGCCTGTGTGGGAACGAAGATACCTTGATCTTCGAGACGACTTTCGACCATCGTCTTGTATTTTTCCCACCGGCCTATCGTGGCCTTGCTCTGTTCGATACGCGGCTTTAAACCGTCGATCATGTGTGCGGTAGATTCTTTCTTCTCGTCCAAGTCCTTTTCCTCGAGGATAGCATTGTCAATCGCCGCTTTGATCTCGTGGTGCGGGGGTATCTCGAACCCGTCTATTTTTCCGCCTTCTGCCTCGATCTTTTCTCTCTCCTTTTCCGCGGCTTTGATATCCTTTCCGACGGCCTTTATGTCGTTTTCTTTGTCCTTTATCTGCGCAGTGAGTTCCGATACTTGCTCGTAGACCTTCTGTTTTTTCAGTGATATCCCAGTTTTCTCCAGACCTCCGTGCTTGGACTGATACTCCAGGATCTCCGGATCCTCTAAACCGAACTGGGAGAGCATCTTCTCGTAATCAGGTTGTCTCTTGGCCAAGAGATTGCGCTGTTTATCGAGTTCTCTTGCGATGTCCGATTCCTTCGTGAGCCCCTTGTATTGCTCCTCGAATATGCCATATTCTCGTTCCAGCCGATCGAGCTCCCCCGTGACAAGTATCCTCTGTTTGGAGACCTTCTCGGGGTTGAAGTATTTGATGGAGCGTTTCTTGAGTTCGAGGTCTTGGATCTCCCGGACGAGATTTGCCATGGAATCTTGCCATAGCGCCAGCATATCTGCGATCTCCTTTATTTGAGGCTCGAGCGAATCGATGATCTCTTGATTCTTAGATATTTCCTCCCGTGCTGCTTGTATATCCTTATTGCTCGTCTCCACGAGCGTTCCATGGTTCAACATGTACGTGGTGAGCTTGTGGAGAGAACCTTTTATCTTATCGGATGACACCTTGATTTTGCGTAGATACTCTTCAGCGGTACGTCGGTTGGCAGCATATGTCTCGAGTGCCTTGGTGGAAGCAGCGATCTCCGCTTCTATCCTCGTTATCTCGCCCGTGAGGCTTTGTACTTGCGCGAGCCATCCCTGGAATATCTCGCTCGGGTAATCCGCAAGGAATTTTTCCCATAATTCCAAACAAGCTCGCGCGTCCTCGTGCTCCGAGTCCAAGAGTTTTAAGATTTTCTCGATTTCAACACTCTCTGATCGTAGGGACAAGATAAAGTCGCGTAACTTGTCCGGATCATATTTCCATTCGATCCCGCGGTGGATGGTGAAGAAGCCACGTGCATCTTGGTCTTTTATCGATTGTGTAGTTGTAACAATGACCGGGCGAGACAAGGTGACTGGGCGATTATCGATGATCTTCGTCACGGCGACCATAACCTCGTCAAGCGACATCCCGCTCACGACGATGCCATCGAGCAGATGGGGCCTGAGGGCCATAACGGTGGATAACTCGGTGGCCGATAACGATGTCTTCGCATAGTCCCACCCGATATGCGCGTTCAAGCCGCCTTCGACCAGGTTCTTCTTGATCTTCGCCACGTCCTCATCGGGCGCCGCTTCCTTTGTCTTGTCGTAATAGTCTATCTTGATCTTGCGCTGCTGGCTTGCATATGAAATTTCCTTGATCTTCACATTGAGCTCGTTCTTGGCCTTCGAAATCCGATCCTTGGCATCCTGGCGCAAGATGGTATGATCGATGTCTGGTACTTGCGTTGAGAACGAAACGTAGGTCTGAAAGGCACGATTGGACGCAAGTTCTCGCCACTTCTTATTACATGCCTTTAGATCTGCTTCTATAATGCTTCGTTTCGCTTCTTCCTCCCCTTTCTTTACAATGGCGTTTGATTTTTTTTTTAATTCATCAGTTTCTTTCTGCTCGATGAGTTTTATCTCCGCTTCCTTCCCAACCTTCTCTTGCTCTAGCCTTTCTTGCTCCTCCCCAAGCAATTTGATCGCATCTCGCGGATCTTGATCAGGTTTGAGGAGCCCCTCCGCAACCAATTTTTCCCGCTCTTTTTGGGCAGTCTTGATTATTTTTGTTTTCGTGGCGATGATGCTATCGTTCAATCTGATCGTTGCTTGGGCCGTGGCGGTCTGCCTTTCGATGGCCTCCTTCCGCTTGTTTTCACTGAGGATGTCTTTATCAATTTTCGCACGCCGTTTCTCCTTCTCCTCTAAAGATCCAAGGACGAGGGAGTGGATCTTCGTTCCTCTGTCTGCCAGTTCCTCCTCGATAGGCTTGATGCTCTCGTTCAACTGGTCCTGAAACACCTTGATCGAGCTGTTGATCTCTTGGATTTCGAGCTTGAGCGGCAAGACCTCAAGAACGTGAGCTTCTTGCTCGAGTTCCCCTTGCTCATTCTTTATCCTTGCTTTTTCGTTGGTCAGTGCGTCTTTCTCCCTGCCCAACTTCTTTTCCAACATCGCTTGATGCTTCCATCGCGCATTCAAGAGGGCTTTGCTGGTCTCGGACAGGATTCTCTCTTGGGTTGCGCTCTGGGCGGTTAATTCCTTGTATATGCCCTCCTCGGTCTCTTCCTCCCCCTGGATCGCACGGAGCGAGAAGGTCAAAGACGCGTTGCACTTCGCGATGTCCTCGTGGGCCTGCTCCTTGCGCTTCACGATTTTCGCCAGGGCCTCGAGCCGGGGGATTAATTGCTCGATGAATTCAATCTCCTTCTTTTGCACCGCTAGCGAGACGATCTTTCCCATCAGTTTCTTAAGCAATTCAAAAGAGCCTTGGACAGCCTCGGGATTATGGACGAGGTCGATGAAGAAATCGATGAATTCCTTGTTGGACTTGAAGGAGAAGAAATCGTCGGCTTGGCCTTCTTGTTTGTTCATGATGAGTTGGTAATAGAACGTCTGCGTGTCGATGTGGCATTCATCGAGGTGTTGCATCCATTCCTGGATGCCGTTCGTGAGAAATACCTTCTGTTCGGGATTTCTCTCCTTGTAGCCTTTCATCTCTTCCTTGAACCCCGCTATCGTGAGGCGCTTCCCATCCTTCATCAGGGGCAAGGACTGGATTGTTAGCTGGTCCGGTGCCGGGTTTCCCTTGTGATAGAACGAGAAATAGAACCGTTCAAGGTTACCCGAATGCCATTCGTAGACGCTCCCGGTCACCAGGTACTCCTCGCTGGACTGCTCGTCCATAATCCATTTCATGGCGACGCAAGCCAGGTCATCTTCCTTGATATAATCGTCGATCGAACGGTTTTCCTCCTTTCCCATAAATTCCGTCTTGCGTGGTCGAATGACGGAGTAGAAAAGCCCGAGGATCGAGGATTTCCCCCCGCTGTTGTCCAATTGCAAGATCGTGTGTTCGCCCGTCTCGAAGTCGAGCGTCAACGGGTCGAGCCGAGCATCCGGATGTCCGATAGAACTGAAGAATATCTTACAGATCCGCGGCAACTTCCACATCTCCGTAATTTTCTTGGATGAACTCGATAAAGGCGTCGTTCGTGGCCAGTTCCGAAATAAGTAACTTGAATTTATCATATATTGTGTACGTGTCCTCCTCCTCGCGCTTGCCTACCAATCCTTGCTTGACTAGAAACTCGAAGACTTGGCGCACGTAATACAAGCTCGTGCTCCTGCTCTTCTCGATCATCCCGTCGACTTGTGGTAAATTCACATAAACCTGGTAAATCGTCGTTTTCTCCGGCGTCCCGACCGGGGCATCGACCTTGCCATGGGCTTTGATCATCAACTGGCACTTGGCACGGATGAATTCGTCAATCTCCACGACGGTCGCCGTTTTCAAGCTCTCGGCCGGGCCTTCTAGGAAGGATTTTCGCTTCGGGTAGAAATATGCGGCGATACCGAGGATGATTACTGCCCAAACGACCCGTTCCTCCCGCTCTGGCTTGGCCTTGATGTCGGACAACTTGAACGCAAACAAGCAGTCAGGGTTCGGGCACAACACGATCCCGAAATCATCGACATCAAGCACCTTTAAATTCAGGCCGGTTGCAACGTGACGCACGAGCTGCTGGAACTTCCCCTCTACCTTGTATTTCTTTACCAGATCTCGATATTCTAGATCGCCTACTGGAACTTGTCTCGTGTCGAGGCCAAGATAGATCAGCCGCGCGGCGCGTTCCAAATCTCCAACATCGACGTCCATTTTGTCACATTCCCCCCGTCAATTTTTTTCGTGGTCCATTAACATCACGGTGAAGTCCTCTCCGCGGTGTAATTCGTTCTCGAACACTTCCGATCTTAACTCGACAACGATGTTCTCATCGAGTTTGTCCGTGTCAACCTTCGGGATCGAGAATCGATTAAGAATCATGTACTTGATCGTGTCTATAAAATAAGGTGGTTGGTTTGCCGCTGCGGCAAGGGCGAGCAAGCCCGATAGCGTGATTCGACCACTGTTCTTGACCACATTCTCCCGGATAAAAGCCGACGCTTTTTCGGCGATTCCAGGGGGGAAGTAGGATAGCCGGATTGCCTCGCGATCGCTGAACTTGGTGCCCCAGACGGAACCCTTGACCTTTTCCCTTCGATGTCAAGCCTGCCGCACCACGCGGAAATCCGAGAACCCGGAGATGATCCTGGCAAGCTCCTCCACGTCATCGCTTGAATAGGATTTCACGAGGAGCTTGGTGAGATTGACCACGCTAAATGGTTCTTGTGGCACCGGATGCAGCGTGATCGAGAGCATGTACTCGGGCTTCGACGCCATCACCTGCGCGGCGATGGTCAAGCACTTCACTTGCCCGGCCGGGACGGCCATGGGCAGCCTGTTCGAGAATACCGACGAGTCAGAGAACGAGATCTCGCCCTTCTCCTTGCTGATCACGATGTTGCGGAATTGGCGCGGGTAGTGCCACGTGGCGCCGAGAATCACGCCGCCGGAGAGCAAGCATCCCAGCGTGGCAGCATGGATACCAGTCACGAGAAATAGCAGGCCCGCGCCGATGAACGCGATCCCGAGAACGAGAAAGGTCCTCGCCCGTGCCGCCGAGAGCAAGTGATACCGGTACTTGATCGCGAGCCTGGCCGGCGATCGCCCGGCGATCTCGATCCGGCCCGGCGGTGACCAGCCCGCGCGTTCTCCTTCGGCGGCCCCCTTGCCGTTTCCAGCCACGTGACACCCGAGTCACCGCGTGCATGTAATGGTATCATCGAGTCGCCGCGGGCAGCACTTTATCTCGTGACAAGCCAAGGTGCTAGCGATAGCGATGAAAACAGAATTGAAGATCGGCATGGCGATCTGGCCGCTCGCGGTTCCCGCGATCCTCCTCGTCGTGCTGCACGTGCAAGGTTGGCTTGGCTTGCTGGTTGATCTCGTTGCCTATTGCCTGTTCTTGACCGTGGCCATCTTCACGTGCGTCTACCTCGCGCTGGCAGGCCCGCGCCCGACCTCGTTCAAGAAGGAGGACTGGCTCGACCCGGCGAACCAGTTCCATCCATCTGGCTACGACAAGGCCAAGTACAACGTGCTGCTCGACACGCACTTCCACACGCGCCACTCGGACGGTACCATGACCGTCGAGGAGGGCATCGCGTGGCACGTTGCCATGGGATTCAACGCGTTCTTCGTCACCGATCACGACACGATGGCCAGCGCGGCCGACGTGCGGCGCCTCAAGGACAAGTACAAGGACCGCATCCTCGTCATGCAAGGGCTCGAGATCGCGACCGAGCGCGGCCACGTGAACGTCCTCGGCCTCGAGGATTGGGACTTCGCCAGGTACAAGGGGCTCGACCCCGACGAGCGGATACGGCGCCTCGTCGCCGACGCGCACGCGCAAGGCGCCGTGGTCTCCATCAACCACTTCCCGTGGTCGACGGGCGGTGCCAGGCCCAGGTGGAAGCCCGGCACGCACCTGACCCGCGAGCAGGCGGTCGGGCTCGGCTTCGATCTCATGGAGGTCGCCAACTGGGACGACGAGATCTCGGCCGTCGACGAGGAGTCCATCGAGTTCTGCAAGAAGCACGCGGGCGCCATCGCGCCCGTCGTGGCCACCGACGTGCACCAGCCGGACAAGGACCTGCTTCGGGGCTGGACGCTGCTCCACGTGGACGAGTTCACGGAGGAGGCCATCATGGCCGAGCTGCGCGCCAGGCGGACCGGCACGCTGATCGTGCCGGGCGGGATCCCCTACCCGTGCAAGCACCCGGCGAACCCGCGCTACACGATCGTGAAGCCCCTCGCGGACATCGGCCGCGCCATCGTCTCGCTGCACCGCGGCGGCCGCCTTTCCGACCTCGACTGGAAGGGCGTGGCGGCGTGGCTCGGGCACGCCTTCTTGCTCTTCGCGGCCATCGAGCTGCTGGCGCTGCTTCGCTGACTTCGCCATTCATCCCCATCCCGTGCCATAAGGCGCTATTACAGGTCGTAGACCAATATCTCGTTGGTAGACGAAGTTTTGAAACGATTATCGAGGCTTGATTTTTTCCAGTATCTCGATGATGGCATCGTGATCCTCGATCATTTCCAGAAAAGTGCTCTTGGCTACCTTTTCCTT